>CAIPNE010000879.1 GCA_903866355.1 uncultured Gammaproteobacteria bacterium | reverse complement strand
CATAGGCTGGAATAAGCGCATTAAAGCCGCTAATAGCGAACACCTCGGCCGCCGTGTCGTGCAAACTGCACACCACGAAAAGCAGGTTGGCCGAGTTCGCCGCACGCGCAATCAACAGCCAAACTCGCAGGCCGGCGCTAGAAATAGCGTCCAGCGCGGCGCAGTCCATCACCAAACCACGCAGCGTTGGCCCGGCCGCGGCAATCGCTTGTTCCAAGGCCTGTTGCGCTAGCGCGGCCTCTGCAAACCCCAACCGTCCTTGCGGGCAAGCAATGCAGGCATCGGCCTGCAATTCAAACGTCATGTGCATCGACCACCGCCTGCCCGCACCCTAGCCTTCTGGCAGTTCATCACCGCGCCCTCTCCTCGCCACAGATTTTGCACCAGGCGTCACAAGCCTAGCCCCACTGCCCAAGGGCCGGCCCGGAGATCATTCGCCGCAGCATTAGGTGGTCGTCTCCAGTGCTTGCCGCAGCACCGACAGCGCGCGCTCGTAATCGAATTGGTTGGTACTGCGTTCGAGCTCTGCCGCGTACAGCGGAAAAGCCACATGCAAGGCATCAGCGTGTTCGGTAACGAGTTCGGTGGCGTGCGCGTCGGCATCCGCGAGTAACTCTTGCACCCGAGCACACAAACGGTGGATGGTCGGCCAGTCCACGGTGCCCGTCACCGGTCGCTTTGCAAGCGGCGGTAGTGCCACTGCCAATTGCGTAAACAATTGGTCCAACAGGCGTGTCGTCAAGGTCAATTGCACATCGATGCCATCACGCGCCGCGCGCGCGCGCAACAGACCTTCCAGCGTTGCGGCGGCCTGGCTGATATCTTGTGCACCCAGATTGCCGGCAGTACCTCTGAGGGTGTGGGCACCACGCTCTGCGGTATCCCAATCCTCACGCTGGAGTGCCAAACGGACGTCGGCGGCCCAGCCTTTGTGGGTGGCCGAAAATCTGCGCAAAAGCTCTATGTAGACCGCTTCTTTACCCAGTACCCGGCGGAGCCCGCCCACCAGATCAACGCCGGTCAGCGGCGCCAACAAGCCCACCGGCAGACTGGCAACGGGCAGATTCGTAACGGGCATGAGGGGCGGCGGCGTGGCAAGGCGGCTAGTTTTGGGCAGCCAACGCGACAACACGCGCTGCAGTTCTTCAGGTTCAACGGGCTTGGCGAGGTGGTCATTCATACCGGCCGCCAAACAGCGCTCACGATCACCGGCCATGACGTTAGCCGTCATCGCCACGATGGGAAGTTGCGCAAAGCGTGGCATGGCGCGAATTTCTGCGGTGGCCGCCAGCCCACCCAGCACCGGCATCTGGAGGTCCATCAAAACCAGATCAAAGTGCCTGCTTTGGATCCGTTCTACCGCCAGCCGTCCATTGCCGACTACCTCGGTGACCACCCCAGCCGCCGCCAGCAAGCCCACCGCAACTTCTTGGTTGATCTCATTGTCTTCCGCCAACAACACCTGCGCCCCAGGGAAGGTCTCCCGCGCCGTAGGCTCAATCACTACTGCGGGCACCAGCGTTGGCGGCGGCTCGAGCTGACGCACCACCAGGAGGGCTTCATCGAGCAGCGTTTGCGGATTAATGGGCTTCATCAGCACGCGATCCACGCCTGATTGGCGCGCCGAACGCAGCACGTCTTCACGGCCGAAGCCCGTCAACATGACAATGCGTGGCTGCTGCGACAGTGCCATCGCGCGAATACGGTGGGCGAGCTCAATGCCATCCATACCGGGCATTTGCCAGTCCAAAAAAATCAAATCGAATGGTTCACTTTCGATGGCTGCCAGCGCGCTAGCAGAGTCCTCCATCAGCCGCACGAGATAGCCGTGGGGTTCTAGAATCAGCCGAATAAGGGTGCGGAGTTCAGCTAGGTCGTCCACCACCAGCACCCGCAGCGCGTGCTGGTCCAGCGCCGTTTTGAGTTGGGCTGAGAACCAAAAAGTAGCGCCTTTGCCCAACTCGCTGCTCACCCCCACGGTACCGCCCATGAGCTCGGCGAGGTTCTTGCAAATCGCCAAACCCAGCCCCGTGCCGCCGTATTGTCGGGTAGTCGAGCTATCGGCCTGTTGGAAGCTACGAAAGAGTAACGCCTGCTGCTCGCCCGTGAGACCAATGCCGGTGTCCTTAACCGCGAAGTGCAACATCACACCATCGGCGCTGCTGTCCTGCACCTGCACACTGATTAAAATACCGCCCTGCTGGGTGAACTTCACCGAGTTATTGGTAAAGTTAATCAAAATTTGTCCGAGACGCAGCGGATCGCCTAGCAGGCGCTGGGGCACGTCCGGGGCCACATCGAAGGCCAAGGACAAGCCCTTCGTATAACATTCCTTGTAGCTGATGTTCGCGACGTTCTCGAGCACTTTTTGCAGCTCAAACTCAACGCTATCCACCTTCAACATTTGCGCTTCAATTTTAGAAAAATCTAAAATATCGTTGATGATACCGAGCAGATGCCGCGCCGAGGCTTGGATTTTCTCGAGGT
>CAIPNE010000878.1 GCA_903866355.1 uncultured Gammaproteobacteria bacterium | reverse complement strand
GGCGGCGAGAACGCCTCGACCCCAAGGTTTTCCCCCGATAACGACCAGATCGCTGCAATCGCCGCGGTCCATGGGCATGTTCATGTGGTCGCTCGGGCAGGCAGCGGAAAAACTCAGACGCTGGTGAATCGGACTCACTTTCTGATTCGGCATTGTGGCGTCGAACCACAAAAAATATTGCTGCTCGCGTTCAATCGAAAGGCCGCTGCGGAAATCCAAACTCGCCTGCGCGCGTTGCTGCTACCGAGCCCATCAGGCGGGCAAGAATTTGGCGAGGAGCTCCCGCGTGTGATGACCTTCCATGCCTTGGGCCGCGCGCTTGTGTTCACCGATCGAAATAGCCGAGGAATCCAAGCTCCGGATCTACTGGTCGATGGCGAATCAGATCAAACCCAGAGTAAGGTGCTTCAGCAGGTCATCGACGACCTATTGTTGAACCCGGTCAGTCAGGCCCAGATTCGAGCTTTGATGCTGGCTCATTTCAGGGAGGACTGGGAACGAATTATTGCCGGTTCGCACGACTGTCCACCCGCTGAGTTCCTGCGTATCCGGCGCGCTCTGCCCCATGTTGCGCTCAACGGCGACTACCTAAAGTCACGAGGCGAGAAGTTGATCGCTGATTTTTTATTCGAGCATGACATTCCTTACAGCTATGAACGCAATCACTGGTGGAAGGGGATAAACTATCGACCGGATTTCACTTTATTTCTCGCCGGTGAAACGGGCACGGTGATCGAATATTTTGGCCTGCAGGGCGATCTAGATTACGACCAGATGACCACTGAGAAGCGGTCATACTGGAGAGAGAAATCTGGGTGGACGTTGATTGAAATTACGCCGCGCGAGATCGTCGATAGCCGCAACAACGAGCTCCGTGAGTCGTTATGCGCCCAACTTCGGGCTCGCGGGTTTAAATGCGAACGATTGTCCGAAGATGAAATTTGGGATCGCGCCCGCAAGCGCGCGATCGACCAATTCACCAAAGCGATTCGCACGTTTGTCGGCCGCTGTCGGAAGCAGATGATCGAACCGGGCAGGCTACGCCACATGATCGATGCTTTCACGCCACTCTCTGACGTAGAACGCCAGTTTCACGAAGTAGCCCATCAAGTATATTTGGCCTATCTTGAACGGCTAGGCGCGACTGGGGCCGAGGATTTTGACGGCCTCCTACAACGTGCCTGTGACCTAATCGAACGCGGATGCACCGGCTTCACGCGCAAGGACGGTAAAGGGGATCTCGGACAATTGCGCTTCGTTTGTATCGATGAGTATCAGGATTTCTCGGAACTCTTCCACCGCCTCATGACGGCAACGCGGAGCGTAAATCCTGGGGTTCAACTTTTTTGCGTGGGAGACGATTGGCAGGCGATCAACGGATTTGCCGGTTCCGACCTGAAGTTCTTCGAACAATTTCAGCATTTTGTAGGCCCCTCCACTCGTTTGGCTATTCGAACCAATTACCGTTCCGCTGGTGCAATCGTAGCCGCGAGCAACGCACTAATGAAGGGGTTGGGAAACGAGGCCCTCGCGGGTCAGCCGTTCGAGGGAGAAATCTTTGTCGCCGACTTGGCCGGCTTTGAGCTCACCCAGATTGAAAAGTCGCGCCATCCCGGCGACGTAATCACGCCAGCGGTCGTGCGTTTGGTGCACACCGCGTTTCTGCGAGGAATGACTCAGATCGTCCTCGTTTGCCAGCGCAACACGTTGCCTTGGTTTGTCCGGTTTGAGGGAAAGGGGGGGAATAAAATCGATGATTTCCTTGAAATCATTCGTTCGCATTTTCCAGCGAAATTGCGTGACCGGATCACGATCTCGACGGTGCACAAGTTTAAGGGGATGGAAAAGCCCTGCGTGATTGTATTGGACGCCATTCTTCGCAGTTACCCATTGATCCATCCCGACTGGGTCTTCTCACGGATTCTCGGTGACACCCTCCTAAAAACCAATGAAGAGCAGCGCCGGCTTTTCTATGTCGCGGTTACCCGCGCCGCCAAAATGCTCGTGATCGTCACCGAAGGGGGCCAGAAGTCTCCTTTTCTCGAAGATATGGAGCGTGATCGAGCGATCCCCGCGGTCTCCTGGCCGGAATGGCCAACCATTGCCGGTCCGATTCCTCAAATCGTGATCAAAATAGGGAATCGCGATGGATTTGGAAACCAGCCGACCCTTAGGATAAAGGACCAACTCAAAGCCTGCCACTACCAGTGGGACTCGACCGGGTGGAAAGCGTGGGCGCGATGTGTTCCAAGCGAAACCTTCAGCATCGAACGGATAAAGAAGGAAGCGTGGGCATCCGATGCCACCGGCATCGAGGTCCGGATCTTTGACGAGGCTGACCATTTACTTGAGTCTCACATTATCGAGAACGGTTCATGGCGGGACACCCGCGATGAGCACGCTCCTCCTGACCCGCGATCGCAGCCTGAGCCCTAAACCCAGCTGCCATGCCCCTCTATGAAATGACCCCCGACCGGTCCGGCCGCTCGGCCATGCGTCGTTTGCCGACCGCAAGGTGCGCGAGAGTGATGATCTGATACGCGCCGGTGCGTTCGTCCGCGGCCTTGCTCCGCCGAAATCCGCACCGGCCTCCCGCCCATCATCAACCATCCGTCGCGGCGCTTTCCGGGCGCTCCGTGTCGTCCGTGGGCCCATCCCGGGCATCCCGACGGCGACAAAAAAACGCCGCACGTTACCGTGCGGCGTTGATCTGACCCGCGTCCGCCGGGGCCGGGCGGGCGCCCGCGGCGGGG
>CAIPNE010000877.1 GCA_903866355.1 uncultured Gammaproteobacteria bacterium | reverse complement strand
CCTGATTCCACCGGTTTGGAGGCCGCCCTATCATGATTCGCTGCACCGTGACCCAGTTCACCACGGACCGCACCCTGCCCCCGGCCGAACTGGCGGTGGCGGTGGAAACGCGCGGGCTAGACGGGATATTTTTTCCCGAACACACCCATCTGCCGGTGGCTTCGCGCTCCCCATTTTTCGAAGGCGGGATCCTGCCGGAACCCTATCGCCGTACCAGCGATCCGTTCGTGGCCTTGGCGATGGCCGCCGCCGTCACCCAGCGGATTCGGCTGGGTACCGGCATCTGCCTATTGACCGAACACGACCCCATCACGCTGGCCAAAACTGTCGCCACCCTCGATCACCTATCCGGGGGGCGGGTAACCTTGGGCGTCGGGGCGGGTTGGAATCGCGAGGAGTTGGCTAATCACGGCACCGTCTACGAACGGCGCTGGGCCGTGTTGCGTGAGCGTGTGCTGGCCATGCGCACGATTTGGCGCGAAGAAGAACCCGAATTTCACGGCGAATTTGTGGACTTTGGCCCGATGTGGTCTTTCCCCAAACCGCTGCAAAAGGGTGGGCCACCGATCTGGATCGGCGCCAACTCCTCCCACGTGCCCGACCGAGTGGCTGACTACGCCGACGGTTGGATGCCCATCCGGGGCCGCGGTAACGGCGAGGATTTAGCCCGCCTGCGGGCCGCCTGTGAACGCCGTGGGCGGCGTTTCGAGGACCTCCAAATCGCGCTTTTCTACGCACCTGAAGACGAATCAGACTGCGCAGCGTATGCACTGCAGGGCTACTCCGAACTCATCTTCGCGCTGCCCTCGGGAGACCGCGAAGCGGTGCTCCCAAAGCTGGATCAAATTGCCTCACTTGCCGCCCGCCTACGCGCTGGCTAAACGCTTAAAAGACTTAGAGAGACTACGTATGAGCACTACCGATAACGCCTTAGATGAATCCGTATTGCGCGATAGCGCCAGCACCTTTTGCGCTAAATCAGCCCCAGTGGCACGGCTGCGCGCGCTACGCGGCGGCGAACCGGCGTATTCAGAAATTTTGTGGCAAGAAATGGTAGAACTCGGCTGGACTGCCATCTTAGTACCCGAACGGGCCGGTGGTTTAGGGCTGGACTTGCGCGCGATGGTGGTGGTGCTGCGGGAGCTCGGTCGGGTCGCCGCGCCCGAGCCCTTATTGGAATTTGCAGGGCTCTCAGCCCTAGTGCTGGGTGCGCTGGACAACGCGGCCGCAGATGCACTGGCCGAGCAAATCGCCCAAGGCGCGGCCCTCGTGGCCACTGCTTGGCAAGGTCACGCCCGCGAACCGCGCGTGGAATGGGCCTCGCTACAGGCTAGCGACCACCTAGGCGGGCACTTACTGAATGGCTGCAAATACGGCGTCGCGCACGCAGCCTCTGCGACCCACCTCGTGGTACCTGCACTATTCGCTCGGGCCCCGAGCCTATGGGTAGTGGCGGCCAATGCTCCCGGGCTTACGCGGCGCACACAAGTGCTGACCGATGGCTCAACCCTCACGGAATTTGGGTTCAACAATGTCCAGCTGACGAGTGCCGCGCTACTCGCGAGCGGCCCGCTAGCCGAGGCGGCGCTGGATCGTGCGCTGGACGGCACCGCGATTCTGGCGGCGAGCTACTTGGCCGGCCTCGCGCGCGAAACGCTGGACATCACCCTGCAGTACCTCAAAACCCGCAGCCAATTTGGCCGCCTCATTGGGGCTTTTCAGGCGCTCCAACACCGTGCCGTGAATCTCTTTATTCATACCCAAATCACCGATGCCGTGGTGGACGAAGCCAGCCACGGCTGGGCCACGGCAACCCGCCGTGCCGACCAAATCCACCTCGCCAGCCGCGCCAAACATCGCGCCAGCGACACCGCGCAACGGGTCACCCGCGACGCCATCCAAATGCACGGCGGGATAGGTTTCACTGACGACTGCAACGTCGGGCTTTATCTAAACCGCGCACTAGCGATCGGTGCCGCGTTTGGCAATGCCACTTGGCATGCGCGTCGTTTGGGTCAGCAAGGCGAGCGACACAGCACCGACAGCACCCCGCGCCAACTCGCCGTAGAGCCTCAGGATGGCGACTGGAATCAGCTCTCCGATGAAGACTTCCGCAGCATCATTCGCCACTGGTTTGAACGCGAATATCCCGGCGACATGCGTTTCACACCGCGCCGCATGCATTGGCACGAAGTCCGCGACTGGTATCAAAAATTGGTCGCTCGCGGCTGGGCGGCACCGGGCTGGCCGCGTGAATACGGCGGCATGGGTCTCACGCCCGCCAAGCTGCTCGTGTTCATGGAAGAACAAGAACGTTGGGGCATCGCCCGCACACCCGACATGGGCGTCATCATGGTGGGACCGTTACTCATCCGCCACGGCACACCCGAGCAGCGCGCACATTACCTACCCAAAAGCCTCTCCGGTGAGTACATCTGGTGCCAAGGTTATTCCGAGCCCAACGCCGGTTCGGATTTAGCCAGCCTGCGCATGGAAGCCGTGGTAGACGGTGACGACTTCGTGGTGAACGGCCAAAAAATCTGGACCACGCTAGCGCAGGACGCCAGCCATATTTTCTTGCTGGTTCGCACGGATAAACAGGCCAAAAAACAGGCGGGCATCAGTTTTCTGCTGGCCGACATGCAAAGCCCCGGCATTACCGTGCGGCCCATCCGCAACCTGGCCGGACATGAAGAATTCTGCGAGGTTTTTTTCGACAACGTGCGCGTGCCGCAGGTCAACTTGGTGGGGGCACCCAACCACGGCTGGACGATGGCCAAGGCGTTACTGTCGTTCGAACGAATCTTTTTAGGCAGCCCCAAACAGTGCCAATACGCGTTGCGGCGGGTCGGCGAAGCTGCCTCCCACAGCGGTCTGCTGGAAGACCCTGCGTTTCTCGAGCGCTATACCAAACTCAAACTCGATGTCTTCGATCTGGAAACGATTTACGCCTGTTACGCCGATCAGGTGAAGCGCGGCGAAACGCTGGGGCCGGATGTCTCCATGCTAAAAGTGTGGGCGACGGAAACTTTCGCTGCCCTCACCGAACTGGTCATCGAGGCCGCAGGTTCACAGGGTGCGGTCGTCGACAAGGCCCTTTTTGGCACGGCGGAAGTAGAATTTATGAGCCTATTTTACAATGCCCGACCCGCTACTATTTACGGCGGCAGCAACGAGATTCAGCGCAATATTCTCGCCAAGGCGGTGCTGGGTTTGCCCGACGCCTAGCGCCTGAGCAGGCCCCCAAGTGGGGCCGCAGCGGGTTGGAGTCGCGCGGGTAAAACCGCGCCAAACCTCAAACGCCTAACGCAATCCGCCGCCCGCTTAAAGTGGCGCGGCGGAGAGATCGAGCACCAGCGTGGGATACGGCAGATAGCGCTCGACGCGGCACGTGACACCGCCCACGGTCTTGCCATCAACCGAGCGGTGCTGCCATACCGGATCACTGCCCGCAAACGGCTCGGTCATCACGGTTGAGAGCTTTGCCTCCACGATGTCACGCGCTGCGGTGCAGTCGGAAAGACTGGCATAGGCGCGCTCGGCATGCACCCGGCTGACGGTTAGCGTGGCCGTCTGCACCGTGAGTTCGCTGTCCACAAAGATGCGCTTTATTTGCGTATCCATCAGTGGCACCCGCATCGTAAAAACCTCCGTCGTCACCGGTGGCTTGCCGTAGCTGTAGGAATGCGGCAGCAGTGCGCCGGCCTGAGCACCAAAGCCCATCACGTAACGGGCGTCTTCCGCGCTAGCGTTAAGAGCAGCCAAGCTCGCGCAAGCCGCGAGTAATAGTGGGTAGACAACGTGCTTCATCATGGAGTTTCCAAAGTACCGCCTGCGGGCTAGGCGCAGGACGGTGGTGGGTTTTAATAGCCGCCGACGCACCTGCGTCGGGGCAATCCTTCGTTTGTGGGGAGACCCGGGAGGGCCTCAGCAGCCGCTTCAGGGGTCCGGGAACACCGGCATCACTTCACGGGCAAAGAGTTCAACGCTGGCTTGGGCGTCGCGCCCACGGATGCCCGGCATGTGCATCCAGCACACCATTTCGGTACAACCGAGGCCGTCACGGTATTTCGTGATTTCCTCGATGGCAAACTCTGGCGTGCCCACGATGTAGCGTTGTTTGAAGGTGTCGAAGCTCACTTGGTTATGGTCGGTG
>CAIPNE010000876.1 GCA_903866355.1 uncultured Gammaproteobacteria bacterium | reverse complement strand
GTTAATTGGCTTTTTTGCGACACGGGACATGATTGCTACTCTAGTAAACCGAACAAATGACTTCGCCACCGATGCCCTGCGCGCGGGCCTCTCGGTCTGTCATCAAACCGCGTGACGTTGAGACGATGGCGATCCCCAAGCCGCCTGTGATGCGGGGCAGCTTGTCTTTAATTTTATACACCCGAAGACCAGGGCGGCTGACGCGCTGGAGCCGTTCGATAACGGGCCGGCCGCCATAGTACTTCAGTTCCACCCACAATTTCGCGTGCGGGCCTTCACCCTCTAAGCGAAAATCGGTGATGTAGCCTTCGCTCTTCAACACTTCCGCGATGGCCTTCTTCTGTTTGGAGGCCGGCATACTCGTCTCACGCTTGGCCCGAGCTTGCGCGTTGCGGATGCGGACAAACATGTCGGCGATAGGATCTTGCATGCTCATGGTCTAATAACCCTTGCTAATCATTTACGTTGCGCTTACCAACTCGCCATCACGAGGCCGGGCACGTGGCCCTCCATCGCCATACGGCGCAATTCGGTACGGGCAAGCCCAAATTTTCGATAGAAACCATGCGCGCGCCCCGTGACACGGCACCGGTTACGCACCCGAGACGGACTGGAGTCCCGCGGCAGTTTAGAGAGCTTGATGCGCGCCTCGTCCCGATCCTCCATTGAGCGCTTTGCGTCAATGATGATTTCCTTGAGCGCCGCCCGTTTCGCCGCGAATTTCTTCACCAGTGCAATACGCTTGTACTCGCGGTGAATCATGGAAGTCTTGGCCATGCGCTCTATCCTCTCAAGGGGAAGTGGAAAGCCAGCAACAGCGCGCGGCCTTCGTCGTCGGTTTTTGCGGTAGTCGAGATGCAGATATCCATGCCGCGAATCGCATCCACCTTGTCGTACTCGATCTCAGGAAAGATAATCTGCTCTTTCACACCGAGCGTGTAATTACCCCGCCCATCAAACGCCCGCCCATTGCATCCACGGAAATCCCGTATGCGCGGCATCGCGACATTGATAAGGCGGTCTAGAAACTCGTACATCCGCTCACGGCGTAACGTGACCTTTGCGCCGATTGCCCAGCCCTCACGAAGCTTAAACGCCGCAATAGACTTCCGCGCCTTTGTCACCACCGGACGCTGGCCAGAGATTTCAGCGAGTTCCTTAACCGCGCTTTCCATCACCTTCTTGTCGCCCAGCGCCTTACCCAGTCCCATGTTAATGGTGACTTTGGTAATTTTCGGCACTTCCATCACCGACCCGTACTTGAACTGGTCCATCAACTGAGTGACGACCTGCTCACGATAAAACTTATGCAATCTAGCCATGGTTCGTTAGCCCTGTTGATCAGACGTCAACAACTTCGTCGTTCGACTTGAAGAACCGCACCTTGCGTCCGTCCTCAAGCGTTTTAAACCCCACCCGATCCGGTTTTGACGTCATCGGATTAAAAATCGCCACATTCGAGCGATGGATGGCGGCCTCTTTTTGGATTATCCCGCCGGGCGTGTTCGCGTTCGGATTTGGCTTGGTGTGTCGTTTCACCATGTTAATCCCGTTAACCAGCACCTTATCGGTGGGCAGCACTTGCAACACTGTGCCGCGCTTACCTTTGTCTTTGCCTATGAGGATGTAAACCTCATCGCCTTTCTTAATCTTCTGCATGACGTCCTTCCCGGGCTCAGAGAACTTCAGGGGCCAGCGACACGATGCGCATAAAGCGATCGCTGCGCAGTTCGCGCGTCACAGGCCCGAAAATGCGAGTACCAATCGGCTGCAGCTGCTTGTCCAGCAACACTGCGGCGTTTCCGTCGAAACGGATAACCGACCCATCGGGGCGGCGGACACCTTTTCGAGTGCGCACCACCACCGCGTTAAACACTTCGCCCTTCTTCACCTTACCGCGAGGAATGGCATCTTTAATGCTGACCTTGATGACATCCCCAACGTGGGCGTAGCGCCGGTGGGATCCACCGAGCACTTTGATGCACATCATTCGCTTCGCGCCACTATTATCGGCGGCGTCTAGCATGCTTTGCATTTGAATCATGGCTGTATCTCCGGTCTACGCGCGAGGTCTAGATTTCGGTCGCCCGCGTAATTACGCGCTGCAACCGCCAGGCCTTCCGCTTCGACAACGGCCGGCATTCTTCAATGGCGACCAGGTCGCCTTCCTTGCACTCGCCGGCCTCGTCGTGAGCCAGCAATTTCGTCGATTTACGCAAGTACTTCTTATAAATCGGGTGAACTACCCGACGCTCAACCAGCACGGCGATGGTTTTATCCATCTTGGTGCTGACGACCTGACCAGTCAGCGTTCGTTTGGTTTTTTCCATCTGCTCCATCATGCGCTCCGCGTCTTCTCAGACATGACCGTTTTGATGCGCGCAATATCGCGGCGCGCCTCTCGCAACATACTGGGGCGCGGTTCTTGGCCGGACCCCACCTGCATACGCGCGTTGAATTGATCCCGACGCCGCTCTAGCACTAACGCTTTGAGCTCAGCCCCGGTTTTCTCCCGTAATTCTTTTGCATTCATCACATCACCTTCCGCGTCGCAAATGTGGTGCGGATGGGCAACTTGGCACCGGCCAAACGAAAAGCTTCCCGCGCCACGCTCTCGTCCACGCCTTCCATCTCATAAAGCACCATGCCGGGTTTAATTCGGCAAACCCAGAATTCCACCCCGCCTTTACCGCTACCCATCCGAACCTCGAGCGGCTTTTTAGTGATCGGCTTATCCGGGAAGACCCGAATCCACACTCTCGCGCCGCGTTTAACGGTGCGCGTAATGCAGCGTCGAGCCGCCTCAATTTGGCGAGCTGTTAGGCTGCCGCGGGTCGTAGCCTTCAGGCCGAAATCGCCGAACGCGACGGATCCACCCCGGTGCGCCAGCCCCTCGTTGCGGCCTTTATGTTGTTTTCGATACTTCGTATTCTTTGGTTGCAGCACAACACTAACTCCTTAAGCCGACGGGGCATGGTCGGCGGCGGACTCAATCGACGCCTGATCAGCGCGACTTAAGACTTCGCCCTTGAAGATCCAGACCTTCACCCCAATAACGCCGTATGTGGTGTGCGCCTCGGCAAACCCGTAGTCGATATCTGCACGCAGCGTGTGAAGCGGCACTCGCCCCTCGCGGTACCATTCGGAACGCGCAATTTCAGCACCATTAAGACGTCCCGCAACGTTTACCTTGATACCCTGCGCCCCGATGCGCATCGCGTTCGTCACCGCTCGGCGCATAGCGCGGCGGAACATAATAC
>CAIPNE010000875.1 GCA_903866355.1 uncultured Gammaproteobacteria bacterium | reverse complement strand
CTGGCCCCACACCTGCACCTGCTCGTCACTGACGCTGACTGCCGGCCGGTTACGACGTTTGTGTAGTGGCCGGTGCACGACACGACACCGCATGAATGACCGAAGCGTTCCGCCGTGCCGTGCTCCGGCTGTGCGTGCGGTTGGCACGCTTCGACGAAGACTAGGCCGCCGGCAGGCACACCTCGCCACACTCCGGGTGCCACCTGCAAACGGCTGGCTGGGAGCCCGAGGACGATTTGACACTGGCTTTCCCGGTACTGTGCGCGGAATTCCGTGGCGCTGGCGCGGCCTGTCGACCACCGTGCCGCGAAAACGGTGACCTACTGGTTCGACAAGTCCGAAGGCCCGACGGCGGGGACCGAGACCGTGGACCCGCTCGAATTTCTGGCCCGCGTTTTGGTGCACATCCCCGACAAGTGCCACGTCACTACGCGGTATGAATGGCTGGTATGCCAACCGCCGTCGGGGTATGCGGGAGAAGGTGGGGCCCGCCACAGCGGATGGGCCGCCCGTGATGGTGTCCGCGCCGAAGCTGGCGCCGATCGAGGTCGCCCGTCGATGGGCGTGCTCGTGCTGCCACGGCGCGTTCCCGCAGGCGCGCGAGAGAAATTGAACGGCCCTGTCTCACCGGTGGGTAAGGGGCGGCCGGGCGGGCAGTACGCCGGGCACGTCACTTCTCACCGCCCAAGATGGCGACGATGTCCTGCCGATCAGCGAGTAAGCGCACGACATCCAGATGGTCATCGGCTTCGAAGTACAGCCACTGCATCGGGAAGTCGGTGACGCGCCAAGCGCGCAGGCCGGGGATCTCGCACAGCAGTCCTAGGCGTGGCGAGCCTATGGCCGGCATGTTCTGGATGGGCTCGAGTGCTAGCACAGCTGCGTCGAACAGGCGTTCGCCCAGTTTTACGCCGCCTGCTTGAGCGCAGTGGCGCACGGCGTCCACGAGATCCTGCTCGGCCAACGGACGACAACGGACGACGCTTGGCGAGCTTCAACCCCGGTCGTCCAGGGCCTGCTTTTTCAACCGGGCGGCGCGTTGGGGTGTCAGCACGCGGCCGGGCCCGGAGTTCAGGCCTTCTTCGATCAGCTCGCGCAAGCGCTTCTTGGCGAGCCTGCCCTTGCGTTGTGTTCAGTGACACCGGCCAGATGCGGCCGGCGCAAAGCTGAGATACGTCAACGAACCCGCGCCTAGTGACAATTCACTCGCACAAGCGCCGCGTTTGTGCCCGATGTTCCGAGGGGTCGCGCGCACAAAACTGGCTGGCCATGGCCGTTGTCATCGACGTCTTTGCTCGTTGCCGTGTGGCTGGGGAATCGGCGACACACTCACTTCATTATTAACGCTGAGCCTAACCATCATCGGCTACCGCCACCTCACAACAATCCCCAATTGCGGTACTGTTGGCCGACACCGATCACCCAGAGTGACGAACCTATGACCCCAAAAAATCGACCGGCTAGCCTCGGCGGAGAAGTGCTGGAGAACGCCAAGGAACATGCAAAAATTGAACGCAACTGGCGGCGGTTCAGCCAGGGCAAGCGGCGTACTGTTGGTAAGCACTACCAGTATGTAGAGGAACTGGCCTTGCTGCAGGCGGAGCTGATCAAGCTTCAGGAATGGGTTCGCCTCAAGGGACTGCGCATGGCGGTGCTATTTGAGGGACGTGATTCTGCCGGCAAGGGTGGGGTTATCAAGCGCATTACGGAGAGTCTTAACCCACGGGT
>CAIPNE010000874.1 GCA_903866355.1 uncultured Gammaproteobacteria bacterium | reverse complement strand
GTTAAATTATGCCGCCCAAAGCGTGCGTGTGCGGCTCGACCGGCGTGGCCAAGACCACCGCCTCGAGGCGCCCGCGGGCGGCTTCCAGAGTTGCCACGACGTCGTTTTTGTCCAGCAAGCCCAATACGCCGGCGCGCGCCAGGGTGTGCTGGACGCTTGGTCGCAGTTCTGCCAGTAACACCCGTGTGCCACGTTGTGCAAAGCGGCGCAGCGTCACTTCAAGGGCTGCAATGCCGGTGGCGTCGACCATCGGTACCCGTCCCATGCGCAGGACTAACGCGCACACCGCCGGTTTATGTTGGAGATTGTCGAGAATGTGCTCAAGCCTTGCGGCTGCGCCAAAAAATAAGGGGCCGTCGATAGCATAGACCAGCACCCCAGCAGGCCATGGGGCCAGCGCCGAGTCTGGTCCCGGGTCGGCCACCAGGTTCACAGATTCCGCAGCGTGGCGCACGAACAAGAGCGCGGCCAGTGCCACGCCCACATTGACCGCTACGATCAAGTCGACAAAAACAGTCAGCCCAAAACTCAGCACTAAAATGGCGACATCGGCGCGCGGCGCACACCGCACCAGTCGCAAAAACTGTGGTAATTCGCTCATACCCCAAGCTACGACAAATAGAATGGCCGACAGCGAACACAGGGGGATTGCCGCCGCGAGCGGTGCCAAGAGGAGGATGACCAGCAGCAAGAACACGCAATGCACTACGCCGGCAAGTGGACTGGTAGCCCCGTTGCGGATATTGGTGGCGGTGCGGGCAATGGCGCCCGTTGCGGCAAACCCGCCCAGTAAGGGGGCTGCGATATTGGCAAGCCCCTGTGCCACCAGTTCTTGGTTGGAGTCGTGTCGTGTACCTGTCGCGCCGTCGGCCACGACCGCCGAGAGCAGCGACTCAATAGCGGCGAGCATGGCGATGCTAAACGCCGGCCCCATCAGCGTGACGATCAGCGCCCAGTCTGCGGTGGGTAGCGTAAAACTTGGCAGGCTACGCGGGAGGCCACCGAAAGCCGAGCCTATGGTGGCCACCCCCTCGAAGTGAAAAATGGCCTGCAGCGCGCTCGCCACCAACATCGCGATGAGTGGCGCGGGGACGCGCTTCTGCCACCGTGGCGCTAACACTAAGATGGCGAGCGTCAATGCGCCCAAGGCCGTGGTAGCCCGGTGAAACTGCGGCAGGGCTTGCAGCAATGCTGCCATCTTTGCGTGGAAATGCGCGCTGCTGCTAGCGGGGTGGAGGCCGAAGAAATTTTCCCACTGGCCGGTAAAAATGATGACGCCAATGCCGGTAGTGAAGCCAACGATAACCGGCGTTGGAATGTATTTGATTAAGCCCCCGAGTCGCGCAAGCCCCATCACCAGCAAGATGACGCCAGCCATGAGCGTGGCTAATTGCAATCCAGCTACCCCGTGGCGGCTGGTAATGCCTGCGAGCACAGCGATGAAGGCGCCCGTAGGCCCGGAAATCTGGACGCGCGTGCCGCCAAATAATGAGGTAATGAGACCCGCGACGATGGCTGTATAAAGCCCTTGTTCGGGTCTGGCACCGCTGGCGATGGCGAAAGCTAGGGCCAGCGGTAAGGCCACGATGCCAACCACCAAACCTGCCAGCACGTTGTTGGCAATGTGGGCCCGCCCAAACAGACCCGCAGCCTTGGCTTCCAGTAGGGCGATCATGTGAGGATGGCAG
>CAIPNE010000873.1 GCA_903866355.1 uncultured Gammaproteobacteria bacterium | reverse complement strand
GTTGCCCTGGGCTATCACATACTGCCCTTTCAGGGCTGCCCTAACTCGCGGACTCCCGCGCAGTGGGTGTCCCCAATTGTCCCGTGGGTGTCCCCAATTGTCCCGAATTGTTGCGGTTCGCGTGCATCAAGCGGGCGGCTGGCCCGAGCGGGAGTACGGACCGGCGAACTTCCGGTCTACCGGGTGGTTTCACCAGGATAGTCCCGGCCCCAATGCGGCCCCGAACGGTTGGGGCTCATCCCGGCAAGTGTTGGGCGAAGACGGGCCGCGAGACGCTTTCTTCATCAACATCTCCGGGCCTATAGTCCTACCCAGTGCCGAGGCCGGCGCGTTCGGGAAGACGGTTGAAAAGTCCGGGCACTCGAGCGGCCTGAGTCGTGATGCTAAGGGCGAGCGGTGCTCGCTGACAGCCCCCTCGCGCCGCGCCGCTTGAAGTACGTTGCCAATAGCCGGGAATGTCACGTAAATCGCGTGTGAACGGCACGCGGTTTGGGTGCTGCTTAAGCAGATTGAGGAAACCACATGGGATACCGCGCAAGTACCAGCCGCGTCTGGTTTTGATGACTGACCTCACCCAGCGCGCGCAGGCGCTCCAGCCGCTGCTGCGGCTCGCAGCGGCCGGGATCGAGCAGACCCGGCGACTAAGTCCTGCAGTCCTCACGGCGTTGCACGCGCTACAGGCGTTCAATCTGCAAGTGTCACAAGATTATGGCGGGCCGGCCGCGGATCCCATCACCCACCTGCGGGTAATCGAAACACTGTCGCAAGGCGACGCCTCTAGCGGCTGGTGTGCCATGGTGGGGTCCGAGTCCAGCGCCTGCATTAACGCTTTTCTCGAGCCGGAGACCGTGCGTGAGATGCTGGTAGAGACACCGCACGCCGTGGCAGCACTCACGGTGGTGGGCGGTGGCCGGGCAGTTGAGTGCGACGGCGGCTTGCTTGTCAGCGGTCACTGGCGGTTTGCCAGCGGCTGTCGGCACGCCACTTGGCTGGGCGGCTTATGTGCGGTGTATGCCGGAGATACCCCGCGCTTGCGCGAAAACGGCGCGCCGCTGATGCGCCTAATCTTTGCGCCAGCAAACCTTGCCGAGTTGCTCGACACTTGGCACACCAGTGGGCTGCAAGGCACCGCCAGCGATGATTTCACGCTCAAAGAGGTCTTCGTGCCGCACGCACGCGCCGTCGATTTATTCGGCGCGCCACGCGATCCCGCCCTCGTTTGGCGCCTGCCGATCAGCCTGCGTTTTGCGATGAGCAAGGCCGCGGCGACTTGCGGCATCGCGCGTGGCGCAATGGACGCCCTACTGCCTCTGCTCGATCGTGTGCCGTTTGCCGGCAGACAAGCCGCCCGCGAGGAGCCACGGGTGCAGATGATGTTGGCGCAAGCCGAGGCTGCGATCGAAGGTGGTCGCGCTTATCTTTATCAAAATGTGCAGCAGGCATGGGACGCAGTTCAACACGGCAACGTACTGGATGTCGCGGCGGTAGCCTGCGTGCGCTTGGCGATTGTCTTTGCAGCCAAGCGAGCGCTGGAAGCGGTCGGGCTACTGCAGGAAATTGGCGGCACGGCGGCTGTTTTTGAACCCGCCCTCGATCGCGCTGTGCGCGACCTCAATGTGGCCCGACATCATCTCCAACTGCAAGCGCATGTCGTGGAAGACGTCGGCCGGGTTTTACTCGGGATAGCGCCTCGCAATCCGATGTTCTAACCAGCAGAAACTGGCCCTACACCAGCCCGCCGGAGGGGCCCAAATCCGCGGGCACCTCCCCCATGCTCCAGTCGCGGGTCACCTCGCCCACCCGAATCCGATACCACTTCAAGATAGATTCGCGACCGCGCTGCATCGCGTGCTGGTGGTCGGGATCTTGAGCCCAGCACGCGAGTGCTGCGGCGTCCCGCCAGTAGGAGATTTCGTAGAGCCGCCCGGGATGGGTCAGGCTGCTGGACGGATAAGCCCCGAGGAAGCCGTCGATCGTTGCCAAGCGAGGCACCAGCCGGTCCAGAATTTCCCGAAATTCACCGTCCACCCCAACCTGTAGTTCAAATTCGATAATCGCAATCAGCATGGTTTCCCCCTGTCAAAAACTGGCGAGCCTGCATGGCCCTTGGCGTTGTTTCACCCCAACCCCTGCCCGAAACATCCCATCGTGGGGGCGCACGGGAGTCTCGCTAAACGCAAACAAATGACCTCTGCAGCGCGTTTGGCGCGACTTACGTGCCGGCGGAACCGACGCGTGGCGCCGGCCCGACGTGCCAAGTGTCTTCGCGCTGACGCGCCTAAAAATCGCCAGCTGGCATCACCGAGTCAGCCAAGCGAACTGCTGCGGTTTGCGTTGGGTCTGCGGGTTGATGATGACATTGATGAGCGTGGGCATGGTCTCGCCCGCCGCGTCCCGCAATGCCTGCGTGAGTTCGGCAGGCGTAGTAACGTAAAACCCTTTGCCTCCAAACGCCTCAATCACCCGCTCATAGCGCGCACTGGGCGTAAACACGTGGGGTTGTACGGGGTCGCTTAGCTGCGCTTCGCCGGAGGCTATGCCATTGTTGTTGAGTACGATGAAAGTAATCGGGAGGCGGTAGCGACAGGCGGTCTCGACTTCCATACCGCTGAAGCCAAACGCAGAATCGCCTTCCACGCAAAATATTCGCCGCCCTGGGTGCACGACCGCCGCGGCGATCGCAAACGCGGGGCCAACACCCATGGTGCCAAAAGTACCGGCATCGAGACGCTCGCGCGGGGCGTAGTTCAGTAAAAGGCTACGCCCGATGTCCATCGTATTCGCGCCCTCACTGCACACAATCGCATCGCGAGGCAGGTAGTCACGCACCTCGCGTAGCACCCGGTAATAGCCCATTGGAACGCTGTCGTCGTGCATCATCGCGGTGACCTGCTCCGCGTTTTGCGCCATCTTGGCGCGCAGTGTGGTCCACCAGGCGCTGGCCCCCGGAAATTCCCACGGTGCTGCGGCGTGCGCGGCATTGAGCTGGGCCATCACCGCTTGCGCATCGCCAACCAGTGCGGCGGCGGTAGGCACGTTGGTGCCAATCTCATCCCCAGCAATATCGAGTTGCACAATCTGCACGTCGGGTGCGAAGCGCGGGGGCAAACCGAAATGCATCACCCAGTTCAGCCGGGCACCAATCAGAAACACGACATCCGCTTCCTGCAGCGCTTGCGAGCGTGCCGGCGCTACTGATAGGGGATGATCATCGGGGACCACGCCTTTGCCCATTGGCGAGGCCAAAAAGGGTAGCTGTGTGCTTTCTAGAAAGCACCGAACTTCCTGCTCTGCGTGCGCATAGGCAGCACCTTTACCCACGATGACCAAGGGCCGTTTAGCCCCGCGTAAGATCGCCAACGCTGTCTCGACCGCAGCCGGATCCGCGAGGCTGCGCGGCGCTGGCGGGCACGCTGGCGACCAGCGCACAGCGTCCTCCGCGAGCGTGTCGTTGATGATGTCGCTGGGCAAATCTAGATACACCGCGCCGGGTCGGCCATACAGGGCTGTGCGCACGCATTTCTCAATATACGCCGGCACCCGCGCCAACGAGTCCGGGCGCGTTGAGAGTTTCACAAACGGCCGGGCGGCTTCCATCTGCGGCGCCTCCTGGAATGCGCCCTGCTCGCGTTGATAAGAATCTGGCGCGCCACTCAGGAGCAGCATCGGCCAACAGTTTGCCCAAGCGTTAGATAGGCCCGCCACCGCATGCACCATGCCTGGGCCGGAAACCGTCAGACACACCCCCGGGCGACCGGTCAAATAGCCCACCGCACCGGCAGCGTAGCTGGCCGCTTGTTCGTTGCGAAAGCCGTAGTAATTCAGACCTTCGCGCTGCACCACCTGCGCCAGATCGACGATCGGGAAGCCGAGAATGCCGAACACGTGTTCAACACCTTGCTGTTTGAGCGCTCGCGCGATGATGGTCGCGCCGTCTAGTTGTGCCATGAGCCGTTTCTCCGAATTGATATGGGCACCGGTTGCCCAGTTGTGGGTGTACGCTCGTTAGCGCTCGTCAAAATGGGCCGCGCGGCCCGCGCCCTCGAGGGGTCATTTCGCCTGCAGTTCAACCAAAAAGCCGTCGGGTAGTTCGCGCTTGCCGGCGATGAAATCACCGTTGATGTCGCTCACCCACAGCCGTCCGTTCAAAAAACGTACGCCGATCGGATTCTGGAAACCCGTCGCGACCAACACCGCTTTGCCTGCGGCTGTCAGCCGGTAAATCTTGCCATCCGCGTGCAGCGCCTGAGTCATGGGTACCGGAACTTGCCAAAGTCCCACATCGGCAAAAAACAATTCGCCGCCATAAGCGCCAAAACCTGGTGGTGCGAAGTCCATGCCCATCGGCCGTGCCACCCCGCTGAACAATGGGACGTCAGCAATTTTTCCCGCGGGCGAAACGCGCACGATGGCCCCGCGCTGCACACGCGTGCTGGTGATATCGAACTCGCCTTCACTCACCGACACCAGCATGCTCTGACCGTCTGCCGCGAACGTGAGCATGGCGGGCGCACTGTAACGTTTGCCGTCGAACACCACGAAGGGCGTACATTGGCCATCGGGCGTCACTGGGTAGATCGCGTTGTTATACATGGTAATGACGATCTAGCGATTCGCGAAAGGGCTGCCCGGCGGCCCAAAGCGGGCATCGAGCCCGAAGCCGGCAATCTTTTTGGGACCCACCTCTGGCAGGGTGCAAAACACGCTGCTGGCGTAATCCCGCGCCGGTTCTATGCGCTGAATAATATGATTGGCCAGCGCACCTTCCATCGCAACTTTAGGTTGTGCGAGCGAAAAAACTTGCCCGCCGTAAGCACCAAAACCAGCGGGGGCGATGTCATAGCCAACGCTCGGCAATAATTTACCAATATCTGCCAGCACGCGAATGCCACCGCGGGCATCCACCGCCAGCAAGCGACTGCCCTTGTCGTCTTCTTGGCCACCATCGTCGTTCAGCCACATGACCTGACCCACCGGCAGCATGACCAAAGGATCGTAGAGCTGTCCCGGAGGCACGAGCAGCTGCGCGGAAAAACCGCTTTGCGCTGTTATCACCGGTGGCGCGGTCAGCCGGGCCACAACGGATTGCAAAGGTTCGGTTGCGTGCACACCGCGCCAGCTTAGGCTCGCCAACAGGCAGCAGATCGTGAAACAAAGGCGTTGGCGCATCAGCAGCTCTCCCTCGGTTGCGTGAATGCTCGGGCGCACGGCCAAGGGCACTGTCCGTGACGGCCCAATGCCTGTCAACTGCAGTTCATATCGTCCGTCTCGCAGTGACTGCCGGCCCGTCAATTTACTGCAATGCAAAATTTCACAGCACGCAGAACCTACCTTATCTGGCACCCATTAGACGGCCAACACGCGGCCAATTTGGAGTAGTCTGATACGCGTTACGCGCGTTGCTGAGCCCCAAAATCTACCCCAACAGGAGACCGTGAGCATGCATAGCCCCGTCGATACCGCTGGCGCCATTGATGCCGATGGCCACATTCTGGAACCGCCCGATCTGTGGGAAAAGTACCTAGAAGCGAAATATCGCGACCGCGCGATCCGCATCAAGACCAACGCCGAGGGTCTTGAATACTTCGAGTACAACGGCAAACCCTCGAAGCTCATGCCCGCCGGTTTTCCCGGCACCTTAGGCGGTATGGGTTCGGCAGACATCCTGCCCTCGCGCGAACGTAGCTATGTGCGCAGCGCGCCGTTTGGCTCGATGGACCCCAAAGAGCGCATCGCGCGACTCGACACTGAAGGTCTGGCGAAAGCGGTGTTGTATCCCACCCTCGGGATCTTGTGGGAGCCAGAGGTCCGTGAACCAGAAATCGCCGCAGCGTATACCCGCGCCTATAACCGCTGGATCATGGATTTCTGCGCCGACTCCGGCGGTCGCCTAGTTCCCATCGCGCACATTTCCTTATCCGATCCGGCGCTCGCCGCAACCGAGACCGAACGTGCCTTGAGCGCTGGCGCCAAAGGCATTTTCTTCCACCCATTCACTTGGACCCGCAAGTCGCCAGGACACCCGGACTACGATCGGGTTTGGGCGATCGCCCAAGAGCACGATGCGCCCGTGGCGTTGCATCCCACCGTCGACCCGCCTTCCTTGGATGTGCATCGTCGCTTTGACGAACTGGCGCAAAAAGAAACCTTCGAGTTCACTTGGTACTTCGATGTGTTGGTGGCCCAAGGCATGCAACAGGCTTTTGCGTCACTGTTTCACTATCAGATTTTTGAACGTTTTCCGAAGGTGAAAGCGGTGGTTCTCGAATCGCAAGCAGGCTGGATTGGTCAGCTGATCGACCGCATGGACGCGGTCTCCAAAGGCCCACTCATGCCAAAGAGCGGGTTAAAAGAATTACCCAG
>CAIPNE010000872.1 GCA_903866355.1 uncultured Gammaproteobacteria bacterium | reverse complement strand
GCGACATCTTTGCCGGCAAGGGTAATGGGCAAGGTCATGGCTTGGATGGGGGTGCAGCGTAAGAAGCCTGCGTCGTTGAGGCCACGCAGGAGGTTTTCGTGCAGGTTGAAATCTTCGAAGCGAGTATCGGTGAGGGTGGTGTCGGACACTTTGATTCCTGATGATGGACGTAGGGCCTGCGTTTATGGCGGGCCGGATTTACTCAACCCGACGGCCGCGGTCTGCGGGCAGGTCGGGGACACAACTCAAACGCAAGGGCGTCTGAGGGTCAGAGCGCGGGGCAGCCGCGAGCATCGGGCTGCGAGCACACGGCGCGGCAGGTGTCGGGGTTTCCGGCAGAATAGCCTCGGCGCGTGGCCTGTGTCGGTGCCGTTTGGCGCTGCTGGCGCTAGCAGTAACGTGTTCGGCGACACCTAACCGGCTAATCCTTGCGGTTTGTGCCGATATGATCAAGCGGCAGCTCAGTTTTTGCGATGATTTTTCGCAAAACAAAGCTCGAATGGACCCCAGTCACCCCCTCAATGCGGGTTAAACGCCCCAAGAGGAACTCCTCGTAGTAGGTCATGTCGGGGAGCACGGCCCTGAGCAGGTAATCCGCGGTCTGGCCGGTCACGATGCTGCACTCCACGACTTCCGGAAATCGCCGCACTTCCCGCTCGAAGCCCTCGAAGCGTTCCGGCGTATGGCGATCCATGGTGATGCCTATCATGGCGGTGATGTTGAGACCCAAGCGTTGCTGGTTCAACAGCGTGACATGCCGCTCGATGACGCCAGATTCTTCCAGCGCCCGCACCCGCCTCGCGCAGGGCGTGGGCGATAACCCCACTTGGTCGGCCAGTTCTAAATTGGTGATGCGGCCGTTGCTTTGCATCACTTTGAGGATGCGTTGGTCGATGCGATCGAGTTTCATAGGGCGTGGTGGCACTCGGTGGTTTGAAAACAGCGATGACCAAGCTGCTTTTTTTAAAATGGTGAATAAATCTAAAAATCCAAATATTTTTGGAGCTTAAAATAATAATTCGCCCGTTTCCATGGGCGATTTAGTTTCTTTCGCCAGCGTGCGTTCTTTATAATCCCCACTCGTCATTTGCCAGATAGAGCACCTACCATGAACCGTTTCGACCACCGTAAATATCGCCCGTTTGCCCCCATTCCCTTGCCGGATCGGCAGTGGCCCAATCGTGTGCTGACCGCCGCACCTGACTGGTGCAGCGTCGACCTGCGCGATGGTAATCAGGCACTGATCGAACCCATGAACGTCGAGCAAAAAATGCAGCTGTTCGCGCTGCTCGTCCAGGTGGGTTTTAAGCAAATCGAAGTGGGATTTCCAGCCGCATCCGGCCCTGATTTCGAGTTCGTGCGTCGTTTGGTCGACGAAAACCTGATCCCCGCGGATGTCACCGTGCAGGTCCTCACGCAGGCACGCCCCGAACTCATCGAACGCACTTTTGAGTCCTTGGTTGGGGTGCGACGGGCGATCCTCCATCTCTACAATTCAACTTCTACCGTGCAGCGCGAGCAGGTCTTTGAACTCGACCGCGCCGGCATCAAGGCGATTGCCACCGAAGGCGCGACCTTCGTCAAAGATTGCGCCGCCCGTTATCCCCAAACTGAGTGGACGTTTCAGTACTCGCCCGAAAGTTTCACTGGCACGGAACTCGATTACGCCGTGGAAGTTTGCAACGCCGTGATTGATGTTTGGCAGCCCACCCCAGCCCATCCCTGCATCCTCAATCTGCCCTCGACGGTCGAAATGGCGACACCCAATGTCTATGCTGACCAAATTGAATGGTTTTGCCGGCACGTGGACCGGCGTGACGCGGTGATCGTCAGCTTGCACACCCACAACGACCGCGGCTGCGCAGTGGCGGCGGCAGAACTGGCGGTCATGGCGGGCGCGCAACGGGTGGAAGGCTGCCTGCTGGGCAATGGGGAACGTACCGGCAACATGGACATCGTGACGATGGCCATGAATCTCTACAGTCAGGGCATCGACCCGTGCCTCGATCTCTCCCAGATGGACGAAATCATTCGGGTGGTGAAGGCGTGCACGCAGTTGCCGGTACATCCGCGGCATCCTTATGCCGGCGAACTGGTGTTTACGGCATTTTCTGGGAGTCACCAAGACGCCATTCGTAAGTGCCTCGCCAAACGTCGTCCTGAGGATCCTTGGGCGGTCGCCTATCTGCCGATCGATCCGCTCGACATCGGTCGTAGTTATCAGGAAGTCATCCGCATCAATAGCCAATCCGGTAAAGGCGGCGTGGCGTGGGTGTTGGAGCAAGAGGCTGGTTTCCAGTTGCCCCGTTGGTTGCAAATTGATTTCAGCCCGGTGATCCAGCGCGAGGCCGAACGCAGTGCCACCGAAGTCGATCCGGCCACCATCGTCAGCCTGTTTGAACGCCATTATTTGGGTCAGCGCGCGCCCTACGATTTACAGGGCTATCAGGTCACGCGTGAAAACGATGAAGACCGTTTGCAGGCGACGCTGCGCGACGGCACCAGCAGCGCGGTGCTGCAGGGGCGTGCGTCCGGCGTGATGGGTGCGTTTGTCGCGGCGCTCGAACCCTACTGCGGCCGCAAAATTGTGTTGGTCGAATACAGCGAACACAAGCTGAGTCGCACGGCCGGTGCTGATGCGGAGGCCGTGGCCTACGTGCAACTGAGTTTGGATGGTCAACGTTACTGCGGGGTGGGACGCAGCAGCGATATTGTAGAAGCCTCCTTGCGCGCCATTTTAGGGGCGGTGAATCAACGCTTGGCACCCGCCGTTAGCATCGCGGCTTAAGCTCTTAAGTTCAGGGGCGGCACGTTGCTGCCGCCCCTCACGCCACCCGTTTAAGCGGTGTTCTGGTCTTCGGGCCGGGGCACGCGATTGCCTGTATGAAGACCTCCACCGACTACCCCATTGCTGAAATTCTGCCCGCGCTGCTGGCGCAACTCGCCGAGTGCTCGCGGCTGGTGTTGGAGGCACCGCCGGGCGCGGGCAAGACCACGCAAGTGCCACTGGCCCTGCTCACCGCCAACTGGTGTACCGGGCGCATTTTGATGTTGGAACCGCGCCGCATCGCCGCGCGTGCGGCAGCCGCCTTCATGGCCGCGCAACTGGGTGAGCCGGTGGGCGCCACGGTGGGTTATCGCATCCGCTTTGAGCGCAAAATATCGGCCCAGACCCGTATCGAAATCGTCACTGAAGGCATCCTCACCCGCCTGCTGCAAGACGACCCGCTGCTAGAGGGGATCTCGGCGGTTATTTTTGATGAATTCCATGAGCGCAATCTGGCCAGTGATCTCGGTCTCGCGCTGTGTTTAGACGTCCAGAGCGCCGTGCGTCCGGACCTGCGTTTGGTGGTGATGTCCGCGACGCTGGACGGCGAGCGGCTAGCGCGTTTTCTGGACGCACCGCGCTTGGTTTCCGCCGGACGCAGTTTTCCAGTCGAGATTCGATATCTTGCCGCACGGCCGCGCGAAACCCCCGACAGCCAGCTCAAGCGCGCCGTGGAACTGGCGCTGGCGGAGAGCACCGGCGACTTGTTGTGCTTTTTCCCGGGTAAGGCCGAGATTGAGCGTGCCGCCCGTTTGCTCGCCGGCATAAACGCCGAAATTTGCGCGCTGCACGGCGAAATGAGCGTTGATGAACAAGCGCGCGTGTTAGCACCCGGGTTGCGGCGACGGGTGGTTTTAGCGACCAACGTGGCCGAAAGCAGCGTGACACTGCCGGGCGTGCGAGCCGTGATCGATACCGGACTGGCGCGGGAGCCCCGCTTTGATCCCGCCAGCGGCATGACGCGCTTGGAAACCGTGTTAATCGCCCAGTCTTCCGCCACCCAGCGCGCCGGCCGGGCGGGACGGGTGGCCGCCGGGCATTGTTTTCGTTTATGGCCGGAAAGCCAGCGACTGGACCCTGCGACACGCCCGGAAATCGCCCAAGTGGAGCTGGCGGCCTTTGCGCTGGAACTGGCGAACTGGGGTAACTCGAACCTGCGTTTTCTGGACCCACCGCCGGTCGGCGCGCTCGCACAGGCCCACGAATTACTGCGCTCGTTAGGTGCGCTAGACGCCACCCATCAGCCCACAGCGCACGGGCGCACACTGCTCGAGTTGGGTGTCCATCCCCGCGTGGCGAATGCGCTGCGGCGGGCACAGGCGCCTTGGCGGGGGTTGGCGTGCGATGTGGCAGCGGTGCTGGAAGGTCGGGATCCGCTGCGTGGGGAGGCGCGACGTAGCGACGATTTACGCCTGCGGGTGGCGGCTTTGGTCGCGCTGCGGGCTGGCCGGCTGGCACGTGAGGAAGCTGACCGCGGTGGTCTGATGCGCATCGATCAAGCGGCCCAACAATGGCGGCGGCGACTGGGTAGCGTGCCGGTAGGCGAGACTCCTCCTCAGGAAACCGGGGCGGTGATTGCACTGGCCTATCCCGAACGCATCGCGCGTAAAGACGACCACAACCCGACCCGTTACCAGCTGAGTGGCGGGCGCGGCGCACGGCTTCTGGCGGAGTCGGCGCTCGCTGGCGAGCCATGGTTGGCGGTGGCCGATTTACGGTTGGATGAGCGAGACAGCCTCATTTTGCGGGCCGCCCCGGTCGATCAAGCCTTTCTGGAGCAAGCTTTCCCCGGGCAGTGGCGCACCGAGGTAGCGCTGCGTTTCAACCGTGACAGCCGCGCAGTCGAAGCCGCCGAGGAGCGCCGCTTTGGGGGCATCGTGCTGGCCCAACGTAACCTCGCGACTGCGCGCGACGCCGCCACGGCGCAGATTTTATTTGCCGGCATTCAACAACTGGGGTTGGCGTGTTTGCCGTGGAGTGAGGCGCTGCGTGAGTGGCAGGCGCGGGTGCAGGGGCTGCGGCAATGGTGCCCAGAGCTTGCGTTGCCGGGCGTGGCAGATGAAGACCTCGCGCTGGATGCTGAACACTGGCTGCTCCCGCTGTTGGAAGGGCGGGCGCGGTTATCGGAAATCACCCCCGCGGCGTTGGCTGAAGCGCTCAGACAACGTCTGGATTACGCGCAGCGCCGGCACGTGGAGGAACTGGCTCCAGCCGAGATTGAAGTGCCGAGCGGGATGCGCCGCCCCGTGCTGTATACCTTGGGCGACGCGCCAGTATTGGCGGTGAAGCTCCAAGAAATGTTTGGGCTGGCCGACACCCCGCGGATCGCCAAAGGACGCGTGCCCTTGGTGCTACATCTGCTCTCACCACGCCGCACGCCGCTGCAAGTCACGCAGGATTTACGCGGCTTTTGGGAGCGCACCTATCCCGAGGTCAAGCGGGAGATGAAAGGTCGTTACCCTAAACATCCTTGGCCAGACGACCCCTGGACCGCGACTGCCACCCACCGGGCCAAACCCCGCGGCCAATAAAAATAGGCCGCGTGCCTGTGGCCATGTGGATGCGTTATTGTTTGCGCCTTGCGTGGGGCATCGCTAAACGCGCCGACTATTTAACTCAGGAGAAAATTGGATGAAAAACACCATCGCAGTGGCCGGTGTGATCGCCGCCTTATGGCTCGGTAACGTGGCCCCGGCCCTCGCCGAGGACCCCAAAACCGTGCAGGTCGTGCTAGAAACTAGCCAAGGCGTGATTGAAATTGCGCTCGATCCGGTACACGCACCG
>CAIPNE010000871.1 GCA_903866355.1 uncultured Gammaproteobacteria bacterium | reverse complement strand
GCGATATCCGCGTGGCCAGCCCACAGGCTATCTTCGGACTGGGTGAAGTTCGCCTAGGCGTACTGCCGGGTGGTGGGGGCACGCAACGCCTGCCGCGACTCATTCCACGGGGCCGCGCCTTGGAAATGCTCTACACCGGCAATCGCATCGGGGCCGACGAAGCCCTGCGTCTGGGCCTTGTGGACCACGTCGTGCCACACGCCCAACTGATGGAGAAATGCGCGGCCATCGCCGCAGAAATCTGCTTGAGCCCGCCCTTGGCGGTGGAGCATATTCGCGCCGCGGTCATGCGTGGCCTGGAGTTACCGCTGGTGGACGGCTTACAGGTGGAACGTGAGCACTTCGACTTTTTGCGCGGCACCGCCGATGCCGCGGAAGGCGCCAGCGCTTTTGCGCAGAAACGCGTGCCGCAGTGGCAGGGCCGCTAGCCTCAACCAACAGTCAAGACAGCATTCCGGCGTTCGGGTAGGCTGCGTCGGGTAGTAGGCGACGTTAGGCCAGCCAGAAAAATTTAAAAAAAACGGGCGTAACCGCCCCAGAGAGGTCCTCAGTCATGGAAATAGGCGTCATTATTTTTCCCACAGACAAGGCTATTCAGCCTATCCCACTGGCCAAAGAAGTGGAGTCCCGTGGGTTTGAATCCTTGTGGTTTCCGGAACACAGTCATATTCCTTGCAGCCGTGAAACCCCGTGGGGCGGCATGAAGAACGCGCCACCCCTCCCCGAAGAATACTGGCGCTCCCACGACCAATTCGTGGCACTGGCTGCGTGCGCCGCGGCGACCACCAAACTGCGTGTGGGCACCGGCATCACCTTGGTTGCGCAGCGCGATCCCATCTGGCTGGCCAAGGAAATTGCCAGTCTCGACATGATTTCCAACGGTCGCTTCGATTTTGGTATCGGCTATGGCTGGAACGTCGAAGAAATGCGTAACCACAAGCTGGACTTCACCAAGCGTCGCGACATTCTGCGCGAGCACATCCTGCTCATGAAAGAACTGTGGACGAAAGAAGAAGCCAGTTTTCACGGCGAGCACGTGCAGTTTGAGAAAAGCTGGGCGTGGCCGAAGCCGGTTCAGAAACCGCATCCGCCGATCATCATGGGAGGCGCTGCCGGTCCCAAAACTGCCGCCCACGTCGCGGAGTTCTGTGACGGCTGGATGCCCATTGGCGGCATGTATGACTTTGAGGGTGGCCTGAAGCAAATTCACGCCGCATGCAAAAAAATAGGACGCGATCCGGCCAGCATTGAAATCGGCGTGTTCTTCGCCATGGCACCCACCGAAGACGCCATTGCCAAACTCGCTGACCTCAACATCAAGCGGGCAATCCTGCCGTTGCCGCCAGCCGGCGCCGACACGGTACTGCCAATCCTCGACACCTACGCCAAGCATATTAAATAATTCGGCGACCCGGCCACTGCACCCCGCGGCTAACGCCGTGCGGTGCAGTGCACCCTCTATGGCTAGGGATTGCGGCGGGTCAACTCCACCGGTACGAGGTGGTCGCCGCTCAAAATCTGCGCATCGCCATCCGCGATCAGACATTGCAGCGTCATGTTGCGGTCGGCCAAGGCGGCCAGCGCCGCGGTGGTCTGCGGGGCAACCTCGAAGACTCGCAAATTATGCTGTTTAGCCAGACTCGGGCTAGCCTTCTCCCACCAATGCGTCACGGTCCGCCCACCGTAGGTGTACACCACCACTTCGCGTGCCCGCCCACAAGCACGGCGCAACAGCTGCTCATCGGGCAAGCCCAGT
>CAIPNE010000870.1 GCA_903866355.1 uncultured Gammaproteobacteria bacterium | reverse complement strand
ACTGGGCTTGCTCGCGGATCTCCACCGGGTTACGAGCACGCGTGCCCTGAGTGAGGTCCATGCGCTGGTCTTTGAACGAGCCACCCTACTGGCGGCTTATCGGATGGGCCGCCCGGCGGTGCGAGATTTATTGTGGGCTGTGCTCAAGCGGGTCTGCGCACAGCTGCGTCAGTTGGCGCAGCAACTGCTGCAGGTACTGCCTGAGGCAATCCCTTGGTCGCCGCAACCGCCGCTGGTGCACGAGCCTCTGTTTGACTATGCGCGGTTTCTCCCGCTGCTGCCCTGTGCGCCGGCGTTGGGTCCCGCGGGAATCCACCGGTTGGTAGCGCTGAGCGTGGCGCGTCCCTGCGCGGCGGGCGAGATAGTGTTCGCCGCGGAGGCTGCTGCCACGGGTTTGGCGCTGGTGGTGCGGGGCGCCGTGGAAACGGTGGGGATGGTGGCGGCCCCGACGGTGGCCTTGCAGGTGTTTGGTCCGGGTGCGTGGTGCGGGCTACCGGCGGCACTTGATCGCGACCAACAGGGTGTGGCGTTCCGCGCGCGCGAAGACTCCCTGCTGCTGGTGTTGTCGCAAAGCGACTTGGATAGCGCCTGGTTGGGTCGCGATGATTTTGCCGCCGGCTTGCATCTGGCGGTTGCCGAACAACTGGCTGACAGCGTGCTGCGCCTGGTGAATCGTTTGGCCCAGCACGTTGGTCTACAGCGTGCGCAGGCCAATCTGGGGCATGCCGCCTAAGCCCTTAGGCGGTGTTTAAAGCCGAATTTCGCCGGTGGTGAGGGTGTGTCCAGTCGCACTCATCTCCACGCATAACACGCCGTACTCGGGGACCTCGATCCAGGAACTGGAGTCGCGAGTCAGGGGTTCGGAGGCAATTAGGATGGCGTCAGCAGACTCTTCTCCACCGACCATCCGCCACTCGCCATGGTGCAGGCCAAAATCATGACCCACGGTGTACCACAGGCTGAGATAGCGCAGATTGGCCTCATTAACCCGGCTGGGATCCTCGGTTCTGTAGCGTCCAAAATCGTAGCAATAGCGAGTGGCGAGGGCCACTTGACCGTTGGTCATGAATAGATTGACCGACGATGCCACCGTGATGCCCGCGCGTCGCCGCGCCTGCCCGATCATATCCAGCGCTTCCATTACCGCTGTCCGCAGCGCCAGCGCGGTGATGTTCATCGGATCGCTCAGTCGCGAAACCACTAGCGCGGCAATCCACTCGCTGTCGGTGGTGCCGCAGATTTGATTACGCCAGCGTGCCGGGAGACTCCCCACGAGGTGTTCACGGATGTCGGCAAAGCGATACAAATCGCCGTTATGGGCCAGCGCCAGCGTGCTGCCCTCGAACGTAAAGGGATGGGTGTTCTGCAACGAGATATTCACTTCGGTGCTGTACGCCACGCCCCGTACGTGCGCCAACAGTGCGGCGGCTTGGACCTTACTGGCGAGTGCTTTGAGGTTGCGATCAAACACCGGTAGCGCGGTCGAGCGATGCTCCCAAGGCCGTTGTGGCATCTGCGAATGGGGGTCCCACGCCAACATCCCAAAACCCGCTAAATTGAGCAGATTGAGCATGCGTGGGTTAAACGTTTGTTTGACCAGTGCGCTATCGGGCTGATAGAGCAGGTGATCGAGCAGTACTGGGCGACCCAGATACATCAAAACACGGCACATGAGATGCTCCCTTGGGTTTCCAGCGCGGGGCTGATTGCGTATCGTCGCGGGGCGCGCAACGAATGGCAATCCACAGTGACGGAGTCCCCTGCATGAAACACTTTTCCCCTGCGCCACCGAGCGCCTACGAGACGCTGATTATTCGCCACGACGGCGCACTCGATTGGGTCACGCTGAATCGACCGGCAGCACTCAACGCGCTGTCGATCGAGATGCAGTTGGAACTCCAAGATTATTTCGACAGGCTGTATCGCACGCCACAAACCCGCGTGGTTATTTTGCGGGGCGCGGGGCGTGCGTTCTGCGCCGGGCTCGACATCAAGGAAATTGATCTCTCCAAGGACATTGCCAACCCAGTGGATGGTTTGCGCGTACAGCAGCGGGTGGCGGATATTATCAAACTCATGCGGCGCTGCCCCCAGCCCATCATTTCGCTCGTCAACGGCGCGGCCAGCGGCGGCGGCATGGCGCTAGCACTCGCCAGCGACGTGCGCATCGCCAGTCCCACGGCACGCTTCAACGCGGCGTTCATTCGCCTGGGAGTCACTTCGTGTGATGTGGGGACCAGTTATTTTTTGCCGCGTTTGGTGGGTGCCTCGGTGGCCTCAGAGCTCATGCTCACGGGGCGTTTTATTGATGCGGTGCGCGCCGAGCGGGTGGGGCTAGTGTCCGCAGTGGTCCCCGAAGGGGAGCTCGACGCGGCGGGGTTGGCGATGGCCGAGGATATGTT
>CAIPNE010000869.1 GCA_903866355.1 uncultured Gammaproteobacteria bacterium | reverse complement strand
TTAGCGCCGGGGCGTGAGGAAAGTCGTTTGCGGTGAAGCATGCTTGCGAGGGGAAGCACTCGCGTGCGCTTAGCGCTAACCACCGCGGATGCGCATGGTCCGCCGCGCTCAGCCGGTGCGGACGCGGTGGCGTAGACTGAAATACTCGGCCGGTCAGCTAGGGCTGCGACCCCACAATAGGGTGTCGGTAAGCATGGGGCACCCGCGCTGCGCAACCGAATCAACGCGCGTCTTAAACTTTTTTACAGGGGTATCGGACAAGAGCTGGGTCTTGGCACCATAATCAGACGCCGTCCCCGTAAAGTAACTTTACTGCTTCGTTTACGGGCCGGGAGAAGCTCTTGAACCACAACGGCCGACGGGAATCGGGTACGAAAAAATGCTGTCCACAAGCTCGCCAATGATCACCGTCGTCATCCCCTATTTTCAAAGGTCACCGGGCATTTTGGCCAAAGCGCTGGCGAGCATCGCGGCCCAAGAGGGTTGTCCGCTGCCGATTCAGGTGATTGTGGTGGCCGACGCATCCCCCGCGCCGGTCGCCGCAGAGCTGGTTGGCGGTGGTGCTACGCCACACCCTGTGCGAGTCATTACGCAGGCAAACGGGGGCCCAGGTGCCGCCCGCAACACCGGGCTAGACCATGCCCCACCCGGCACCCGCTACCTCGCATTTTTGGACTCCGACGATGAGTGGATGCCCGACCACTTGGCGCGCGCCGTGGCCGCGCTGGAATGCGGTTATGACTTCTTTTTTGCTGACTTCTACCAGTTGGATCAAGCTATCGGCGCTTTCGCGCGTGGTGGTCGCCTCGAGTTGGAACAACACCCATTGCTGCCCACCGGACTGGCTGATTTACATGCCTACGCCGGGGATATGATCGACCAAACCATCCGCGGCAATCTCATTGGCACCCCGACGGTGGTCTACAATTTCACGCGATTTGCCGCGCAGCGCTTTCAGGTAGAGTTCGCCAATGCCGGAGAGGATTACCTGTTTTGGATGGCATTGACGGTGCAGGGTGCCTCGATCGCGTTTTCTACACGTGCCGCGGCACGTTGTGGCAAAGGCGTCAACATTTACGCCGGGGCGGGTTGGGGCAGCGAGGAGTACCTGCTGCGGACGCATAACGAGATCAAGTATCGCCGGACCATCATCGCTCAATTCAAACTGACACCCGCGCAGCGGCAACACGTGCAGGCCGGCATTCAAAACCTTCGTCACGCTTTTGCCCGGGATCTTCTGCATCGCGTCAGTCACCGCAAAGCGTTGCCGTGGCCCTTGCTCCGCGAACATTTCAAGCTTGACCCGTGGAGTTTTGGGGGACTGCCCGCCGCGACGCTAAAAATTCTTTTGTCGCGGGGAAAATGACCACACCGCACGCCCCACCCGTGATCAGTGTCGTGGTGCCCTGCTTTAATACGGCACCCTATCTGCCGGCCACCTTGAAGTCGGTCGGGGAGCAAACCTTTCAGGATTTTGAAGTGCTGCTCGTGGACGATGGTTCCACCGACGGCACGCTCGCCGTACTGCACGCCTGGGCAGCCACCGATCCGCGATTTAAGGTCATCGCACTAGGGCATAACCAGGGCATCGTGGCCGCCCGGAATGCGGCGCTGGCCGTGGC
>CAIPNE010000868.1 GCA_903866355.1 uncultured Gammaproteobacteria bacterium | reverse complement strand
CTGTCAGTCAGACAGGCGGCACGGTGGGCGCGGTGCACAGTTTGGCCGTGCGTGCTCATCACCTCAGGCGAATCGTAAGACCTAGACCGTTGCAGTGCGCCTGATCGGCATCCCCGATTGGGGTCGCTACGTCACGGATGCGGCGGGCTAGCCGTGCCAGCACGTGACGCCCCACAGCCCGTTTGAATGGGGCCGCCAAAATCGGTATTCTCGACCCTCGGTCCACTGGCGATGCCGGTGGATCTGTCGCCGGCCACAGATCGCGTGGCGGCCTTTGGAGACTGATGAACTACCGCTTGCCCAGCGGGGTGGGTTGCGCACAAAAAGGGCGAATGCGCCCACGCAAAACGGAGTTCCCGGTCGTCCGCCACACGAGCCCGTTGTCGGACTTGATTCCCTCCGCTAAACACCCCTGCGTGCAGCCTCCTCATTTTTGACGGAGAGGCGTGGCGCAACGGGTCACGCTCCCCAGCATCGGCAAGGCGCCGGTGCGACGAAGCTTCTGCGGTGGCTCTCGACAACACAGGCGCGCCACGCCCGTGATGAATCCTCACGGGGGAGCACCCGATGGATTGCGCAATACCCGGTACCCTGAGTGCCCAGTTTGAATACCAACACCTGCCTGCCCAGAGGCTAGGTGGCCTTCGGCCGTGGGCGACGATTTGCCAACGCCGCCAACGCTGCCAAGTCGCGGTGGCAGCCACCCTATGAGCGATGCCAACACCCCCCAAGGTACCCATCCGGGATGGAGCGACAGTGTGGCCTTGGCGCTAGTGCAACCCATTGCTGCACGCCCCGGGCCGCTGCTGCCGGCGCTGCACGCGTTACAGCAATGTTTTGGTTATGTGCCGGCGCAGGCTGTGCAACTCCTGGCGAACGAGCTCAATTTGTCGCGGGCCGAAGTGCATGGCGTGATCACTTTTTACGATTTTTTTCGCACGACGCCAGCCGGCAAGTGCCGCGTGCGCATTTGTCAGGCCGAGGCTTGCCAAGCCATGGGTAGCGCGGCACTCACCGCGCATGCCAAGGCCCGTTTGGGGATCGATTTCCATCAGACCACAGCCAACGGTGCCGTCACCTTGGAACCGGTGTATTGCCTGGGCAATTGCGCCTGTGCGCCGGCGATGCTGATGGATGATCGCCTGTATGGTCGCCTTAACGCGGAACGTTTCGATGCGTTGGTGAGCGCGGAGGTGGCCCCGTGATAACCGTCTATGTGCCTCGCGATTCTGCAGCGCGCTCGGTGGGTGCGGACGAAGTCGCGCTGGCGATTACTCAAGAAGCCGCCCGTCGTAACCTCCCGGTGCAACTGGTGCGTAATGGCTCGTGGGGCTTGTTTTGGCTGGAGCCGCTGGTTGAAGTGGCTACCCCGGGCGGGCGCCGTGCCTATGGCCCGGTGACGCTCGCCGATATTCCCGGTCTGTTCGACGCCCACTTTCTCCAAGGCGCAACGCATCCGTTGGCGCAGGGCTACACCCAGGAAATTGGCTATCTTAAAAACCAGGAACGGCTGACCTTCGCGCGCGTAGGTTTAATCGATCCCCTCTCGTTGGCGGACTACCGCGCCCACGAAGGGCTGGTTGGCCTCCAGCGCGCATTGGAAATGACGCCCAGCGCTATCGTCGAGGCCATCACCACCTCGGGGCTGCGCGGCCGCGGCGGCGCGGCGTTTCCCACCGGCATCAAGTGGCGCACGGTTCTTAACACGCAGGCCACTCAAAAATACGTAGTCTGCAATGCCGACGAAGGCGACTCTGGTACGTTCTCCGATCGCATGATCATGGAAGACGATCCCTACACCTTGATCGAAGGCATGATCATCGCGGGCTTGGCGGTGGGTGCCACGCAGGGTTACCTCTATCTGCGGTGTGAATATCCCGACGCTTGGCAGGTGCTCAACGAGGCCATTAGCACCGCCTACGCCGCCGGCGTGTTGGGTGCCAGCGTGCTGGGCAGCGGGCGGCACTTCGATTTGGAAGTGCGCTTGGGTGCTGGCGCTTATATTTGCGGCGAAGAAACCTCGCTGTTGGAAAGTCTGGAAGGGCGGCGTGGGCAAATTCGTTTCAAGCCGCCGCTGCCGGCGATCGCGGGTTTGTTTGGCCAACCTACCGCCATCAATAACGTTATTTCCCTCGCTACTGTGCCGGTCATTCTGGCGCGCGGCGCCGAGTTCTACCGCGATTTCGGGGTGGGTCGCTCGCGTGGCACCCTGCCCATCCAACTGGCGGGCAATTTGGCGCGCGGCGGTTTGGTTGAAAAAGCCTTCGGCGTGCGCCTAGACGAACTGCTCTACGAGTACGGCGGTGGCAGCGCGAGCGGTCGCCCGCTGCGCACGGTGCAGGCGGGGGGGCCGTTGGGAAGCTATCTGCCGGCGGCGCATTTCGACACCCTAGTAGATTACGAAGCCTTCGCCGCGCGCGGCGCGATGCTGGGCCACGGTGGGCTAGTGGCGTTCGACGACACCGTCAACATGGCGAGTATGGCGCGCTACGCCTTTGAGTTTTGTGCCCTAGAAAGCTGCGGCAAGTGCACGCCCTGCCGCATTGGTTCCACCCGTGGGGTGGAAGTCATTGACCGATTGTTAGCCGCCCGCCACAAGGCGCGCGAACTGACGCTGCTGAATGATCTCTGCGAGACCTTGCAACATGGGTCGCTGTGCGCCTTGGGCGGCTTGACCCCACTGCCGGTGCACAGCGCGCTTCGGTATTTCCCCGAGGATTTTGGACTGCCGCCACCAGACGCTTCGGCCCATGGCGCCTGAGATGGCCCGCGAGTTATTAGAGGATTACGCCCATGTTATCGATTAGTGATCGCGACTACGGCACGCCCGCCAGTGCCGCAACCGAAACCCTCGGCGTGGAGATCGATGGCCGCGTGTGCCAAGTCCCGCTCGGCACCTCCATTCTGCGCGCCGCCGCCGAGGCGGGCATTGGCATTCCCAAGTTGTGCGCCACCGAAATGTTGGAGCCCTTTGGTTCGTGTCGCCTGTGTTTGGTGGAAATAGAAGGCCAGCGGGGTTACCCGGCGGCGTGCACCACGCCGGTCGCAGCAGGGATGAAAATCCGCACTCAAACCCCAGCGCTCGCCAAGCTTCGGCGCAACACGATGGAGCTTTATATTTCTGACCACCCGCTGGATTGCCTCACCTGCCCCACCAACGGCCACTGCGAACTGCAGGACATGGCCGGTGCTGTGGGTTTGCGCGAGGTGCGCTATGGCTATGCGGGCGAAAATCATCTGGACCTCGAAAAAGACGAAAGTAATCCGTATTTCACCTTCGACAGCAGCAAGTGCATCGTTTGTTCGCGCTGCGTACGAGCCTGTGAAGAAGTGCAGGGTACTTTTGCGCTCACTATTTCAGGACGTGGATTTGAGTCGCGGGTTGCCGCCAGCGCCGGTGAAAGTTTCTTGGCCTCGGAGTGCGTCTCGTGCGGTGCCTGCGTGCAGGCCTGCCCCACGGCCACCCTGACCGAAAAATCGCTGATCGAAAAAGGCCAGCCCTCGCATAGCGTCGTCACCACTTGCGCCTACTGTGGGGTGGGCTGTTCGTTCAAGGCAGAAATGAAAGGCGAAGAAGTCGTGCGCATGGTGCCCAATCAGGATGGTCAGGCTAACCATGGACATTCCTGCGTGAAGGGCCGCTTCGCTTTCGGCTACACGACCCATCCGGACCGTATTACCACGCCGATGATCCGCAAGAGCATTCACGACGCGTGGACAGAAACCACTTGGGATGGCGCGATTGCCTACGCCGCCGCCGAACTCCAGCGCATCGCAGCCCAATATGGCCGCAACGCTCTGGGTGGTATTACCTCCTCGCGTTGCTCCAACGAAGAAACTTATCTCGTGCAAAAACTGGTGCGGGCCGGTTTTGGCAACAACAACGTGGATACCTGCGCGCGGGTGTGTCATTCGCCTACCGGCTACGGACTCAAACAGACCTTGGGCGAATCTGCCGGCACCCAGAACTTTGATTCGGTGAATCATGCGGATGTTATTTTTGTCATCGGGGCCAATCCTACCGATGGTCACCCGGTGTTTGCTTCGCACCTAAAGCGCCGCCTGCGCGCGGGCGCCAGGCTCATCGTGGCGGATCCTCGCAGCATTGCTTTGGTGCGCGGGCCGCACGTGGTGGCCGACCACCACCTCAAGCTGCGCCCCGGCACCAATGTGGCCTTGATCAACGCGCTGGCCCATGTGGTGGTCACCGAGGGTTTGGTCGATGAAGCCTTTGTGAGTGCGCGCTGCGACGCCGAGAGTTTTACCGAATGGCGGGAATTCATCACCGAAGCCGGCAATTCTCCCGAGGCGACGGCCAGCATCACCGGCGTGCCTGCCGCCGACGTGCGGGCGGCAGCACGGCTCTACGCCACCGCCGGCAACGGGGCCATTTACTATGGTTTGGGCGTAACCGAGCACAGCCAAGGCTCCACCATGGTCATGGGCATTGCCAACCTTGCCATGGCCACCGGGAATCTCGGCCGCATCGGGGTGGGCGTGAATCCCTTGCGCGGTCAGAACAACGTGCAGGGAGCTTGCGACATGGGCTCATTCCCGCACGAACTGCCGGGTTATCGGCATGTGTCGGATACCACCACCCGCGCACTGTTTGAGCAGGCGTGGCAGGTAACGCTCGATCCAGAACCCGGTTTGCGCATCCCCAATATGTTTGAAGCGGCGCTGGACGGCGAATTTAAAGCGCTGTATGTGCAAGGCGAAGACATCGCGCAAAGCGATCCCAACACCCAACACGTGTCGGCGGCGTTGGAGGCAATGGAATGCATCATCGTGCAAGATTTGTTTCTCAACGAGACTGCAAAATTCGCGCATGTGTTTCTGCCGGGCAGTTCTTTCTTGGAGAAGGACGGCACGTTCACCAACGCTGAGCGACGCATTTCGCGCATTCGCCGCGTGATGACGCCCACCGCAGGGCTGGCTGATTGGCAAATTACCTGCCGGCTCGCCAACGCGCTGGGTTACCCCATGAACTACGCCCATCCCGCCGACATCATGGCCGAGATAGCGAGCCTAACGCCCACGTTTGCCGGGGTTAGCTACGCGAAACTCGACCGCTTGGGGAGCATTCAATGGCCGTGCAACGAGCCGAATCCGCACGGCACGCCCACCATGCACGTGACGGAATTTACGCGGGGCAAAGGGCGCTTTATGTTCACCGCCTATGTGCCCACCCGCGAGCGGGCCTCGCGTAAATTTCCGCTGCTGCTCACCACTGGGCGCACGCTGTCGCAATACAACGTGGGCGCCCAGACCCGCCGTACCGCCAACACTGTGTGGCATAAAGAAGATGTGCTCGAAATCCACCCGCACGATGCCGAGGAACGCGGCATTAACGACGGCGATTGGGCGGGTGTCGCCAGCCGTGTGGGCGAAACCGTTTTGCGGGCCCACGTCACGCCCCGCGTGCAACCCGGCGTGGTCTACACCACGTTTCACTTTCCAGAGTCCGGCGCGAATGTCATCACCACCGACCACTCGGACTGGGCGACCAACTGCCCGGAGTACAAGGTGACTGCGGTGCAACTCACGAAGGTCGCCCAGCCCTCGGACTGGCAGCGTCGCTATCGGGTGTTTAGCGATGAGCAGGCTCGTTTGCTGGCGGCGCGCCAGCCCGTTCGCAGCGACTCATGAGCCTGCCTGCCGCGCCATTCGGTGCGCGCCTACCGGGTGTCAGTCCGTGGAAGCCAGTGGACCGTTACGGTGCGCAGGGTTTTCGGCAAGAGTTCGACCAAGTGGCAGAAGAAGTGCCGGTGGCACTGACTTACAACGGTCAGCCGTACGCCGTGATGCTCGCCTCGCCGACGGATCTGGCCGATTTCGCGCTGGGCTTTTCGTTGAGTGAAGGCATTATCACCACGCCGGCCGACTTACTGGATTTACAGCTGGAGACGGATTTGGTGGGGATTAGTTTGGCGCTGCGCATTCCGCCGGCCAACGCCGCCAAATTGGTCCCCAACGCGCGCACCCTCGTGGGCAATAGCGGTTGTGGCGTGTGCGGCACCCGTCAGCTAGAAGACGTGGTGCGCTGGCCGCCGCCGGTGCACGCGCCGGTGCGCCTGAGCAACGCCGCGTTGACCCGCGCCTTGGCGGACCTTAAAAGCCGTCAGCCGATGTTTTTGGCCACTGGGGCAACCCACGCCGCCGCGTGGTGTACACCCGCGGGTGAGGTTTGCCTCCTGCGCGAAGACGTGGGCCGCCATAACGCCCTGGATAAACTCATCGGTGCGCTGATGCACGCCGGTCTGCGCCCGGCCGAGGGGGTGTTGTTGCTTACCAGCCGTGCCAGCTATGAATTGGTGCAAAAAGCGGCATGGGTAGGGATGGGTATCGTGGTGGCGGTGTCCGCCCCCACGGCGCTGGCCATCGCGGTGGCCGATCAGGCCCGGGTCACGCTGCTGGGCCTGGCACGCGACGGCCATTACGTGGCCTACAGCCATCCCGCGCGCTTAAGCGACCACCCTGCGGCGTGTGCCGAGTAAGCCAACATGAGCAATGAACACCTGCTGGAAATGGCCAACGACATCGGCGCTTATTTCGTGAGCGATAAAAATCACGCACGGGCGCGCGACGCAGTGCACCAGCATTTTTGCCGTTTTTGGGAACCGCGCATGCGGCAGAAATTGCTGGCGCATTTTGCGCTGACCGGCGGTGCGGGGCTGGACCCTTTGGTGCTGGAGGCCGTGGCCGAATTGGCCAAAGACTCAGCCTCTTAGGGGGCGGGGCCAGCCTCGACGCCGCGCGGTAGCTGAGCGCCGCGGCTGCGGTTAGCGGGCTAGAAGCTGGGTAAACACCGCGCGCAGTTGTGCTAGCGCATCGTCCGAACGTACCGGCGCGCGCCACGCCACATGGTGATCGGGTCGCACGAGGAGGGCGCCGTCGTCGTGGATTTCTCGGACCCGCGCCCAGTCCCCCGTAAAGTCCTGCCATTCGTGTCGGGGACCAATGATGTGCACCACGATGGGCAGCGCCAACTCTGCGGCAAGCAGTGCCGCAGCGGTGGCCCACACGGCGCCACCAATACCGGTGAACAAGGTAAAACAACCTTTCCCGGCCAAATCGAGGGTGGAGGCTTTGCGCCCATCGGCGGCATGCAGCCACACGTGCGGCAGGCGGGCGCCCGGCCAAGTCGTCCACTGGTAGTGCAGTTCGGGGTCGCGGGCGAACACCGGTTCCGGGCTGCCATCGGGGAGGATGGCAGCCGAGCGATAGCGCTGGTTCATCTCTACCCCATGCGCATCGAACTCATAGGCCTTCAAGGCGATGGTCCGGCAAATCTCGGCGCGCTGTAGGGCCGCCTCCGGAGTATCTTCGCAACGCGCGTCCATGTTGCGCTGCATGGTGACTGGGTCCACGGACTCCAATAGCCCCAGCGCTTTGAAAATCGGCCCAAATTCTTCGATCGAGCGATTGGCGCGGGTCACAATTTGTTGGGCGACGGGTGCTCGCTCAGCGTTGTAGCTGGCCAGCAGTTCGCGGCCCGCCTGCCCTTTGATGACGAACGCGAGTTTCCACGCCAAGTTAAAGGCATCTTGAATCGAGGTATTCGACCCCAACCCATTGGAGGGCGGGTGACGATGCGTTGCATCACCCATGCAGAACACCCGGCCATGGGCGAGCTCGGTGGCATACAGATTGTTCACCGTCCAAGTAGACACGGACTGAATTTCTACCGGCAGTGTGGCCTCACCCACGAGATCTCGTACCACGCGCAGGGCGAAGTCTGTGTCAACGATGGGTGCTGGCTGCGAGATGTCATATCCCCAGATGACCATCCATTCGTTCCAGGGCCGGATCATCCGCACCACGCCCATGCCGATGCCGCCCACGTTAGAGCCGGGCTGGAGCACCCAGTAGAGCACCGAGGGGCGGTGTGCGACGTACTTCGTCAAATCTGCTTTGAACAGGATGTTGATGGACCCGCCGAGTCCCATGCTGCCCGCGAAGGGCAAGTTGGCATGCTCGGCCACTTTGGAATTTGCGCCATCCGCGCCAATCAGATATTGCGACCGGACCGTGTAGGACTGGCCGGAGAGGCGGTCGAGCAAGGTGGTGGTGACGCTGTCAGCATCTTGTTGGTGGCTGAGGTATTCGGTATACAAACGCGCATGCGTGCCGCGCGCACAGGCTGTTTTGAATAACAGCGGCTCCATAAACGTCTGCGGTAAGTCGTTCATGAAAGTAGGCGAGGACAGCAAATGTTCCGCTTTGGACAGCGGGTGCGTGCCCCAGGTCTGCAGCCGGCCAATTTCCTCGCCCGCCAGCGAAGTACAGAAAACGTTGTTACCCAGCAGCTCTTGGGGAGTGGCGTGCAGATAGGCTTCGGCCTCTACTTCCCGGCCCAGATCGCGCAAAACTTCCATCGTGCGCTGGTTGGTGATGTGCGCGCGGGGGGTGTTAGCGAGCCAGCGGTGACGGTTGACGACGATGTTTTCCACGCCGTAGCTGGACAATAGGGCAGCCGTTGCGGCGCCGGCCGGGCCGGTACCGATGATCAACACTTGGGTTTTAATCTCTAACATTTGGACCGCCTGTGAAGAGTGCCTGACCGGGTGGGGGCCTGGGGGTTCAAACCCTCACTGCGCCGACGGAAAAATGGGTAACTGCCGCGCACTTCATGCGCCAGTGCGGCACCTCAACGCTAGCGTAGTCGACTAGCCATTGGCAACCTGTCTCCTGCCTATGGGCAGACCCGCACTGGTTTGGGTGGGCGAGGTACCTTTGGGTCGTTGCTACTGGGTCGTTGCTACTGGGTCGTTGCCACTGGCACTGTGCCAGGGCGGTCGCTCAGATCCTGGAACTGACCGGTTACTTCCTGCAGCGGCGTTTCGAAGTGCAGCTGAGTGCCTGCCTTGATCGTCGCAGTCGGCATGCTCTGGCCGTGGTGTGGCTAAAACCATAACGGCCGCTCAACGGCAGATAGCAACGAGGGGCAGCGTGCAGGGTGTCGCGCGACAACCGCCGCCGGGCCGGGCGGGACTTCGGCGGCCCGCGGCCCGCTATTTAGTTGATACAAGCGCAAGTGAGCGCTTCGCTGCATGTGGACAATGAGACTTCTTTGCTATCCTCTGAGGCTCTAATTAAACGCGCGACCATGAAACTCTGCTACTACAAAGATCCTGTCGGAAATTTTGGCGATGACCTCAATCCTTGGTTGTGGTACGGGCT
>CAIPNE010000867.1 GCA_903866355.1 uncultured Gammaproteobacteria bacterium | reverse complement strand
TCCCTGTCAATTTCAGCAATTAACTGGTCCTGAATGGTGATCCAATGTGTCTGGAGTTGTTCCAATACCTCGGTGTCGATGGGAATGCCATTCATCTGGATGCACGACACCGCCTGCATGTAGCGGCCACGCAGCAGCGCACGCGGCCAGTCGATCTGGTCTTGCATCGCCGTGAGCAGGTTGGCCAGCGCCACTACATCGGTTTCGCAGTAGTCCAGAATCGCCAACTCCTCTGCCGGACTCCACGGGCCGCCGGTCAGGATCAGATCGCGCATAACGTCCTTTTGCTCGCCACCGATGCTTGGCAGACCGTAGTGCATCAGCGCACCGAGCAGCCCGCTGCCGTGGGCCGGGCTTAGCCCGTTGGTCAGGCAGCGAAACTCTGCGAAGAGATCGAGCACATTAATCGGCGGTGCCCACCCCAGCGTCGAGAAGCAATCCATCTCGGCGGAGGCGTAATAGGCGACGCACAGCGCGCTTTCGCCTGTCGGGAATGGGGCAGTAGCCATGTGCTGGAGATCGGCCTGCCAGTAGCGCGTGGTGCGGCCCGAAGACCACTCCCGTGCCACCATGCACACCGGTACGGGCGGATTGCCTTCGCGACCGCGCGCCGGATGGAACTCGAAGTCCACCAGATAAATACCATCGGGAAAATTAAGTGGTGCCATCAGATCTTCCCCCGCAGCGACTGCACGATGGGATGGTCGATGCTGGTGATGATTTTGCCGCGGAAGGCCACCTGTATCAGCGCATCAATATCGTGTGCCGGCCACTCCGGTTCAGGCAACTCTCCTTCGGCTTCATACACGTCGTAAGCGCCCACCGCCATGTTGGCGCTGATACGAATCCAATGCAGTTTGGAGTGTTCAACGGCTTGTGCCCTGGACTCGTGCCACTGGTTCCGGCCGCCGTCTTCCCCCGGCAAAGGAACAGGGATCAGAAAGACGTTGTTCTGCCGGTCGATGGCGGCGTGCAGCCGGACCGGGCATACAAGGTCGCTGATTTCTTGCGCGACCTGCGGCACCACCACATAAGATTCGCGGGTGTCCTTGTTCTCCAGCAGCATGACGTCGCAAGTCATGTCGTCGGCCTGATGTGCACGGAAGAATTGCGGTTTTCCGGGTTTGCCCACCACCACGCTGGTCAGCAGCTTTTTGACACCCAGCGTTGCTCCGTAGTTGGCGGGCAACCGGAGAGATTTCAGGTCCAACCCGGCGGCGGCGGCGGCGGCGGAAGGTGTGGTGTTGTCGTTGTTCATCGGGCGGCCCCCATCGCACCGAGGATGGCCGGCGCGGGCTCCGCACATGTCCGTGCGACAGGCCGTGACTCGATCCACGCCACGACGTCCTGCGTCCGCCACCCGATAGCACGGGCGGTCAGTTGGACGGGTGGTGGGAAGCTGCCGAGCCGGACCAGCTGGTAAATCATCGAGCGCTTGATACCGGCCAGCGCCTCGACGGCGGGGAGTCTACAAATATGGTTGTCCATGGTGTGTCCTGTGAATCTCTGCAGCGTTATTGCTGCCAACACAGGAAATCACATGGCCTTGGGCCGATTTACTTGGGCCATTGGGCCAAAACGGCCCAAGTAAAAACGGCCCAAGCAGGCGGTGCCTTAGGGTCCCGCAATGCGGTTTTCGCTCCGAAGACGCTTCCAAGTTTTGTCAAACACCGCAGGTGTCATTTTTCTCCCTAGACGCGCGCGAATGAGTTTTTTGTCCCCCCGTTTTAGGCCCATGACAGGGAGGCGTAAGTCATCTATCGCAACCAGAATATTCGCCGCGTGAGCTGCGCCACGTTGTTTCGGCACGCTTAGCGGCACCGCCCCTAGCGCAGCCCCGAAGCGGTACTCGACGCCAGTGCTGGCCAGCCATTCATCAACGTCCTGCGTCCGGACTAAATGGTAGTAGGTACAAGCTGCCTCGGGGCGGCAAGGTAAGTCGGTGGTGGGGTCTCTCACGACCAACGCCCCCGCATCCGCTGCGCTGCGCATGTGCTCCAGTAGTGATTTTATTGGCCCCACACGCCAATCCAGACGCTTGCCTAGCTCGGCGGCTGCATTTTCCAACGTCCACAACTCCGGCCCCAACCCGTGGGGTAATATTTCTAGCCCGGCACCAAACTGTTCGTTAATGGCGCTAAGAACGCTGGCTATCTCATTTGGCAGAAACACCGTGCCCTCTTCATCGAGCTCTAACGTTATCGCGTTTCGTAGGG
>CAIPNE010000866.1 GCA_903866355.1 uncultured Gammaproteobacteria bacterium | reverse complement strand
TTGTTCCTCTTTAAATTGGGTCGGGCACCTCAGTCGTGCCCTCCGCGCTGCGGTGGCGGGTGCCGATTATGCCCATACGCGACGCCGGCAATTAGTCACTTGCGGCCTATCGATAGACGCTCACGGTGCGCAGCGCTGGCGCTGGGTAGAAGCCTCGCGCACCCCGACGAGCCCTTAGGGCACGAAAATTATTTCTCGGCGCTCGAAATCAGGGCGCCCTCACCTATACACTCAAGCGCGTCGCTGGCGCCCGTTGGGCCCGCGCAACATTTTTAACGCTGGGATTCTTTAAACGCCAAACCAGAAAGGCACTTCACCATGGGCATGCAAGCCGCCAAAAATTGTATCGACATCGGCATCATCTGCAGGGACATTAAACAGAGCCTCGCGTTTTACCAAGACGTGCTCGGACTCAAAAAAATCGGCGAGTTGCCCATTCCTTTTGGACTGCTGCATCGCCTGAGTTTTGGCGACAGCTTCGTGAAACTCGTCGATCCCAAAGTCATCCCAGCTGCCGGCCCCTCCGGGCTGCTTAGCCAAAGTGGTTTTCGCTACCTGACTTTTCAAATCTCTAACATCGATGAAGTCTGCGCGGCCTGCACGCAGGCTGATATCCCCTTCGAAATTCCCAAGCAGGAACTCATGCCCGGCGTGACGATTGCCATGGTGCGCGACCCCGATGGCAACGTTGTCGAATTCGTACAACGGGCTTAAGCCATGGAGAAGTCGGCGTTCTTTGCCCAGGCCCGGCGCGATCTCAAAGGTCCGCTAGAGGGTTTTACCGTCATTGAAGCCACGACCACCTGGGCGGGACCCATGGCCGGTTGCCTGCTGGCAGACTTTGGCGCACGGGTGATCAAAGTGGAACATCCGGAAGGTGAGGTGCTACGGCGGGTACCACCGGCTTATGAAGACTCCGCGCTGGCGCTGTTTCATGAGACGGTGAATCGTAATAAGCAGAACGTGTCGCTCAATTTGCGCCACCCCGAAGGACGTCGTCTTTTTCTCGAACTCTGTGCCGGGGCCGACTGTGTCATCGAGAATTTCAAACCCGGCACGCTCAGCGCATGGGGCGTGGGTTACGCGGATGTCGCCGCCGTAAAACCCAGCATCGTGTATGTGTCGATCAGCGGGTTTGGCCAGTTTGGCCCGTTGTCGGATCGACCGGGCTACGATCCCATCGCCCAAAATTTTAGCGGTTGGGCATCGCTGAATGGCACGCCCGATGATGGCCCCACCAAGGCGCCCACTTTTTTGGGCGATGACCTTGGCGGGTTGCATGGCGCGCTGGGTGCGCTAGCGGCCTTATTGCATGCCCAGCGTACGGGGGAAGGCCAGCACGTCGATATTGCGCTCACCGACGCACTGGTGTTCCAGAGCAATGGTTTACTGGCTGCTGGCGCGTTGGGCATGCCGCTCAAACGCTGGGCCAACCAGTTTGCTATCGCCGCGCCCGTCAACCGCTATACCTGCACTGATGGCGATATCTACGGCGGTGTATTGCTCGATTCACATTGGCAGCAGCTAGCCAAAATTATCGGACGTGAAGACCTCGCCGACGCGCGCGGCCCGCAACGTATCGCCCGTCGGGAAGAATTTGACCAACTGGTGGCCGCTTGGTGCCGGGTCCACACCACCGCAGAAGTCGTCACCCGCTGGAACGCGGCCGGCTTGGCCGTGACCCGGGTGAATAGTTTTGCCGAAGCCGCCCGCGAACCGCAACTGATCGAGCGCGACATGCTGCAAAACACCACCCTCAGCGACGGTAAAACCGTGCCGTTGGTCGGCCCAGCCGCGAAGTTCTCGCGTACGCCTACCCGCATCCGTCACGCGGCACCGACACTCGGCCAGGACAACGCAGAAATCTTGGGTGGCTTGGGAGTGGACGCCCAAACCCTGGCGCAGCTGAAGGCCGACGGCGCGGTCTAGGCCCTGAGGCACCACGAGCAGGCGTGCGCCGCCGGTCTACCCGCGAAAAAAACCGCCAGACCGCAGCGCAGTGGGAGGGGCTGATGTAGATGCGCCCCAGCTTGGCCCGGCGGCCAAGGTCTACCCGCCTGGCTGGTGCGCGATGAACCACCGCCCGCAACGTGAGACCGCAACGCAGCCCTAGCGCCCTATCAGTCTGAGGGTGCTCGTTGCCGAGTGCGCGCTTAGCGCCGCACAGCCACGGCAGTCGGTGCCATTGCGCGCAAGGTGTTCCATAATGAGGTTCACCACACGACTCCGCCTCACCCAAATCCCTGCGCAGATTAGGCCATGGATCTGCGTGAATTAGGCCCGGATAGTGGACAATTCATCCCCCCTCGGCAATTTGCCTCGACGCGCTGATATAGATGCTATGACCCTAAAAACACAAATTGATCACCTCGTGATCGTGGCAAAAACACTGGAAATTGGGCTGCAGTGGTGCGAAGCCACGTTGGGCGTTACCCCGGGCCTTGGCGGTGACCATGCACAATTTGGCACCCACAACCGCCTTTTTAAAATTGCCTCGCCCACGCACCCGTTGGCTTATTTTGAAATCATCGCCATCGATGCCAGCGTGGCTTGGCCGTCTAATCCGCCGATCAATCGCTGGTTCGGCATGGATGACGAGGCGCTGCGCGCCGCCGTGGACCTGATGCCCCGCTTGGTTAATTTTGTGGTGAGCACCAGCGACATTCATAAAACCCGATCAGCCCTCAAGCCACTCGACATCGACCCCGGCGCGGCCGTACTGACGGAACGCCACTCGCGCAAAGGATTGCTGCACTGGCAGATTACGGTGCGCGAAGATGGCCAACGATTGTTTAACGGCGCCCTGCCCAGCCTAATTCAGTGGGGCAAGCCCACCGCCGCCGAGCCCTTGCGCCTGCACCCCAGAAACAGCTTGCCGCGCTCCCGCGTGACGCTGCGAAGCATTGCCGTGACCTATCCCAACGCCGATAAGCTGCAAGCCGCCTACGCTGCCATCGGCCTCGCGGGCATCGCGGTGGAAACAGGCCCCGCTAACCTCACCGCCACCCTGCAAACCCCCAAGGGTCTGATCACGTTGCACAGCGAGGGCTTTTAACCTTTGCGGCCAGCGGCGGGGCTTTACTGGTGGCCAAGTACTGAAGCACGCCGTGTTGGGCTTCACGCCCTCGCCCTCGGCGTACGTCCCGCCATCTAGCGCCCCGTAGGTATCCACCACGGGGGCTTGATTCGCGCGCCAGACGGCTGGGGGGTGCTGCCAACGCCGCAGGTGTCGGCGCTATCATGTCGACTCGTTAACCAAAGGGAATGAACATGCTTGAAGGCATCGACACGGCCAATGTCAGCGCTTGGCTGGCCGCGCGGGTGCCCGCGCTCACCCCACCGATTGACTATGCGTTGATCGCCGGCGGTCATTCCAATCTCACTTACAGCGCACGCGATGCTGCGGGTCACTGCTATGTGATTCGGCGTCCACCGCTAGGCCACGTGCTGGAAAGTGCCCACGACATGGGACGTGAGTACCGCGTGGTGCATGCCCTGCGCGAGAGCGGCGTGCCGGTCGCCGCCACCTATGGCCTGTGCCGCGATGTGGCCGTTAACGGGGCGCCATTTTTCGTGATGGATTTTGTCACCGGGATGGTGCCGCACGACGACCAAGTCGCCGCGCAAATTGCGCCCGCCGAAAGAATCGCCTTGAGCACGGATGTCATTGATGTACTGGCACGCTTGCACAAGATCGATCCCGACGCCGTGGGTCTGGGCGACCTCGGCCGTAAAGAAAACTACATCGCCAGGCAGTTAAAACGCTGGGCGAGTCAATGGGAACAAACCCGAACCGAGCCGGTGCCGGAGATGGAAATAGCCTTGCGTCTGCTGGGCGAACACCTGCCGCCCCAAGTCGGCGCGAGCATCGTGCATGGCGATTACCGACTCGGCAATTTTATTGTCGCCGGCGGCAAAATTCAGGCCGTGCTGGACTGGGAATTGTGCACGCTCGGCGATCCGCTCGCCGACCTCGGCTACTTACTCACTACTTGGATGGCCCCCGCCGAACGCCGCGGTGATGCAGAGGACAACCTGCCCACCACCGCGGGTGGATTCAGTACCCGCGAGGCACTGCTGGCCCGCTATGCTGAACTCACCGGTTTCGACCTCCAACACATCGACTACTACCGCGCCTTCCAGCAGTGGCGTTTAGCGGCGATTCGACAAGGGGTCTACCAACGTTACCGCGCCGGTGTGATGGGCAATACGCAGGATTTCGATCTGGACAGTTACCAGCAAGTCATCGTGCGCAAAGCCCAGATCGCGGTGGCGTTGCTCGGCGGCTGAAGCTTGGTTTTTCCGCGAGACAAAGCCAACAGCGCGCCGGTCGCCATGCACTGATGGCATTCAAAAAAAGTTTTCACGCGCTCGTTGCGGCAAAATTTTGAACCCTAGCGCGCCGCTCGCTGTGCGCGGGGGCTGGCCAGATTGATAACAAATCCCAGATAGTTGCGCCCCGCAGTTCGTCAGGCCTCGCCCACCGGCCGAGGCTGATTCTGCCCGTCACGTCAACCGCGGCTGCCATTGACTTCAGCACACTGGGGGAACCCCTGTTGTGCAATAGCACGCGCTGGCCTACCAATTGATTTGGCGTGGTGATAAGGCCCTGGCGCGAGTGGTGCGGGCTGACAGCGCAGGCACAGTGGTTAGCCATCGCACCGGAACTGCCCTCAGCTTGAGACCCAGCGCCACTCACGACGACGACAAGGCAGTGTTCTATCAGCGGCAATGATGGGACTTTCGCACCCGGCCAATCTCGACGTTCCCGCAACTTGTTGCTGACGGTGGTCGCGACCCAGCCCGTAAGAACAGATTTTTGTTCTGCTGTCGCGAGTTGGATAGCGCATCCATAGCCCGCCTACCCGCGGTGGGCTAACCGGCACACGGCCGTGAAATGGCGCGAAAAAGTGCAGCATTTTTTCTCAACACACTCGGCGCAGCGATGCCCGTGCTTGATCCGGGTCAAAGGATGACGGCACAGAAACCAGCAGGCTAGGACACCTTCAACAACGTCTAGGAATCGCCATGTCACGCATCTGGATTCTAATCGCCGATCGCAGCGGTGCACGCTTGTTCGAGCAGGCTCATCAGCGCGCGCCGCTCGTTTTGCAAACAACCTTTGAACATCCCGAAGGACGTCTAAAAGAAGGAGAAATCCACGCTGACCGGCCCGGACGGGTGCACGATCGCATGGGTGATCAGCGTCACAGTGTGGCGCGCGAGAAGTCGGCGGTAGATCACGTAACGGAAGGTTTTGTCCGCGAGTTAGCTGACTATCTGCGTAAAGCGCGGCACGCGCAGGAGTTCCAACAGTTGGTGCTGGTAGCTGGCCCCAAGCTACTCGGCCGGCTGCGCGAAGCACTGGATCCAGCCACGGCAGCCTTGGTCATGGGCACCCTCCCCAAGGATTTGCAGGACATTCGCGAGCACGACCTGCCCGCACATCTCACGGGCCTTCTCGCCATGCCAGCCTAGTGGCACGGCCGGCCACCGGGAGTGCGGATTCCTGCGGTGAGGAATAGCCGAGGGAAAGCGATCCGTGGGCGACAGCGATTGGTTGGGTTCAGAAGGCACCGGCGGTTCACGGCGGCGCGGCGCGCTCGGGTAGAGGACCGCGAGCGGCGGTTCGGCCCATTGTCAGGCCTAGGAGAAGCACCAGATAAAATACGAAGGCAAGGCGCGGCACATCGACCAAACTGTCAAACAGTCCCACCAGCACAAAGCCCACCAGACCACCACCAATCGCCGGTGCCAGAGGATGGTATTTGGCCGTGCCGAAAATAACCCGCCACAGGGCGGCCAGCAGCATCGAGACAAATAGCAGCACGCCCAGCCAACCCTGATCAAACAGCACGTTCATGAAAAGATTCTTGATGTGCCAAGGCAAGTGGTTGTGGTCGCTGGAAAAAAACCAGCGCCTCAGATTGTCCGAAAAATCGCCGTTGTCCAGCAGTTCACGACCGTCTGGCCCAAGCAGTTCGATGTTATCGACATCCACGAGTCCCAGAGCGGTATCCGTGGCAATCGAAAAAGCCACCAGCCGAGGTGCGTACCAGTCACTGTTCCCCAACGCGTGACCAACTAGCGGCACGCGCAAGGTCTGCCACACGTTCGCCAGACCTTTGACATTGACGTGTCCGACGACACACGCACCGTTATAGAGCAAATGTTTTTCGCACACCTCGAGGTGCACGCCAGTCTGACGGGCCGTCCGCACCCGCAAGCTCACCGTCAGCGGTCCTTTGGGGGTGCGGATGCGCTGGGATACTCGAAAGAGGTCACTTGGGCGCAGATATCGCTGTCGGCCGCCCACCAGCACGAGATAGTTGTCGTCGTCTTGGTTCTTTAGCCGGTAGTCACCCGGGTGCTCCACCGCACCGCTGGTTAGGTAATAGCTGGCCGGGTAGCGCCCTAAACCTTTACCCAGCTGCGCGTCCAGCGGGCCCGACAGCACATTCCAACCCTCCCGCCAATGGGCGATGCGGGTATCCATATCACTGCTGACCGTGGAGAAGCGTTCGCTCAGGTACGCGCCTCCGCCAACCACACTCACGATGCCTGCGACGACGGCCAGACCCGCCCAGGTGTTCACCTGCCAGCGGAAATCAGCGGGCCACAGTGCTTTGGGCGATGCAACACAAGCCAGCGACAGCAGCAGGAAACCGGCGGCGACCGGCTGCATCGCGGCCCCACCGGCAGCGTAACCCCAGTGCTTGGCGACGAGGGCGGCGCCCGTCAGCACGGCGAGATATCCGCCCAAAGTCAGATGTGCGGCGAGACTCACGAGGACTCGATTGCCCGGTGCCGGCGCGACATTGCGCTCGACGAATAGCGCTCCCAAGGTCAACAGCAGACAGGCTGCATAGCCTATATACGGGCCCTTCGAGCCGAGCATCGACCCCGCCCACAGCGCCAAGCTGAGCACCGCCCCAGCGGCCACCCCCACGATCCAGTCCACTAGTTTGAAGCGGCGCAGCACGCCGGCGAGCGGCATTGCCACCGCCGCCACACCCAATATGGACAACAGACCCCGGTAGCCGCTAGAGGGGAAAGTTTGCAGTACGGCCATGCCAAACAACACCCACAGCACCGCCCTCATCCCCAGATTGGACTGGGGCAGCGTCGCTGCGTCGGGCGCCACCCCGCCCCGCGGCCATCGACGTGAAGTGTGGAGCGCGCCCAACGCGACCGTGACCGCTAAGCCGCCGGGCACCGCCAGATACACCCCGCGTGAAAACGTGGTCAAACAGGCATAGACGCCCAGTGCCAAACAGGCCACCCCGCAAGCCCAGCGTCGTGTGGTATGGGGTGCAAATAGGTCGCGTAGCGCGAAGGGCATCAGCAAGGTCAAGAAACCATCTAGTGCTGCACCACCCACATGCATTTCCCAAAATAGCCCGGTGGTGCGGTAATCGGTAGAAAAATTCAAGAGGTCCACAAAAGCCACGCGCTCCCAAATGGTCGCCAAAGACGCCCCCAGCAGCCCCAACATCAGGCCCAACGTCAACCGGGTCGCAGCCTGTGAGCCTCGGCGTGCCTCGGCGGCTCGCCACAACGGCAGCATCAATAGCGCTAAAAAAAAACTTTTAGCCACGCGCACGCTGTTCATCGGCTCGTGATAGCCCTGATACCAGCCAAAGCTGAACCCGCCAGCATGGGTGAAGCCGCGCAGCATAGAGATCAGCAGAGAGACTGCGAACAGCAGCAGAAGGAAACTTACCAACAACGAGCGGCGGGGCTGGCGTGACGCCGATTGGGTACCGCGCGTGGGCCAGGCCAGTCGGGCATAGCCCCCTGCTGCTGCTGCGAGCACCAGCAGGTCTAATTCTTCGAAGGTGATCCAACCGGTCCACGGCGCAAAGCCCGTCAGCGGCAGCAACAGCGGGATGGTCACCAACCAGCTATCGGGCCAGACAAAAAAGCTCGCGCAGCAAGCGACAAAAATCAGACTCGCGACCCAAGGCGCTAGCGGGTAATGCACGACCAGGTACAGTCCAAGGGCCGCAACGATCAGCGCTAACACTGCCGCTG
>CAIPNE010000865.1 GCA_903866355.1 uncultured Gammaproteobacteria bacterium | reverse complement strand
GGCAATTGCTGCGGATGACCCACTGTTGGGTGTTTGGTCGCGCTACCATTTGATCGGCGAAGTGCTGCGCAGCGGTACCGAGCCCGTGATTATCGGGTCGGTGGACGCGCGCGTGCGGCAAGCGCTGGCAGCGGAACCGCTCGTGCTGATCCCTCGCGCAAACCTTCCTCGCAACCCTGTGCGTGAATCTGCCCATCGCTTTTGGCCTGCCTTGCCCCTTGCTGCGAGCCTAGCCGCGTGTGGACTGCTGGCAACCTATCTCGTTGCCAGTTCAACCTCAGCAACCCGCCAAGGTGTGCCGCTCGAGATGGCCTCGCGGACCACCAATCGAGCGCTGTTACTCGCCGCCTCCGCGGCGCCGCGCTCGACGTCCAGCGCGGAAACGCAGGCCGTGGCCGCCCAGTTGCAACGACGCCTCAACAGCTATCTGGTCAATTTCAATGAACAGCGCGAGCAGTTCACGCTACCCAACGTGCATCCCTATGTGCGCAGCGTGGGTTTTGAGACCGAGCCACCACCTTGACGGGCTATCGACTAGGCAGATCCAGCGCGACTTTGGTCGCCTGTTGGATGGTCTGTGCTTCGGCGATGGCACTTGAGAACGACAGTGCGGTCGGACTGGTGCAGCGCATGATGGCGGCGGAAAAATCGCTAGATTACGACGGCGTCTTCATCTACCAGCACGCGCACACGCTGAATACCCTGCGAGTTATCCACCGCGGCAGCGGCGACGCCGAACGGGAGCGCATTATTTCGCTCAGCGGTCCTTCGCGTGAGGTTATTCGGGAGGGGCATCGAGTCATCGTTAAATTTGCCGCAGACCATGCGGTGCTGGTGGAGGATCAGCAACTCGGCGAACGTCTGAATTTCGGCCTGCTGGATTCGCCGGACACCCTCAGCACCCGGTATCAATTCCAGCTCGAAAATACCGACCGTATTGCGGGTCGCGCCGCGCAGGTTGTCAGAATTTCGGCGCGCTTGGCGGATCGCTACGCTTATCGGTTGTGGATCGACGAAGCCAGCGGTCTGCTGCTCAAGTGCGTCATTCTGGACTTGAATGGACAGGCGCTCGAAGAAGAGCAGTTTGCGGTGGTCACCATCGGTGTTCCGCCCACTGATGAGTCCTTGAAATCCGAACTAACGGGCAGCAACTTCGACTGGTACGTCCACGAAGATGAACCCATCCCTGCGGTGACGCCGGCCAGTGGGCCCAGCAATTGGCGGGTGGCGTGGTTGCCGATAGGCTTTTCGCAGCATCGCGATCAAACCCGCCAGCTCTCCGCCAGCCGGCAGCCGGTGCGACATTTCGTGTACTCTGACGGGCTTGCGGCGGTGTCGGTTTTTATCGAAAAATTAGGGGGCGACGCCTCGCCCCTCATTGGGGATTCCAACTTGGGCGCGGTCAATATTTTTAGCCGATCGCTTGCCGGACACCAGATTACGGTGGTTGGCCAAATGCCATTAGCCACAATTCGTCAGATTGCAGCCTCTGTCGCGCCCCAAACTCCCGAGTAAAAATTGCATGTTGTCATTCGAGTGGAGTTTGCTACGTCATTTGGGTCGGCTCGTCCTAACCAGCGCGCTGGTGCTGTTACTACCCAACGCGGCACTAGCGATTGGGCTCGGTGGGTTGCCTGATTTTACGGAGATGGTGCGGCAATACAGCCCTGCGGTCGTCAATATTTCAACCCGTGGAAAGAGTAGTGACGAGCGTGCCGAGGCCGGCCCAGAGGGGGACAGGCAGCCGCAGTTACCGGACGACTATCCTCTTGACGACCGCTTGCGCCGTTTCTTTGAAGACCCAATACCTAAAGAAGACGAGCCAGAACCTGAGGACTCCGCGGCGCTCGGGTCGGGCTTTATCGTGTCTAGCGACGGCTACATCATTTCTAATTTTCATGTCGTCAAAGGCGCTGAGGAAATCGTGGTGCGGATGCCCGACCGTCGCGAGTTCAAAGCCAAGCTGGTGGGCGGGGACGCGCGCAGCGATATCGCCGTCCTGAAAGTGGCGGCCACCGGCGAACTACCCGTCGTTAAATTGGGCCGATCGCAGTCCTTGCAGGTGGGGGAGTGGGTGCTGGCAATCGGCTCACCCTTTGGGTTTGATCATTCGGTCACCGCCGGTATTGTCAGTGCCAAAGGACGCAGCCTGCCGAACGATAACTACGTGCCTTTTATTCAAACCGATGTCGCGATCAATCCCGGTAATTCGGGCGGCCCCTTGTTCAACCTGGCCGGTGAAGTGGTGGGGGTTAACGCGCAAATCTATAGCCGTACCGGCGGCTTCATGGGGCTTTCTTTTGCCATTCCCATCGATGTCGTGATGAACGTCTATCGACAGTTACGCGACAAGGGGGTGGTCAGTCGCGGCTGGCTCGGCGTGCTCATTCAGGACGTGACGGGCGAGTTAGCAGAATCATTCAAAATGACGACGCCACGAGGTGCTTTGATCAGCAAAGTGCTCCCCGCGGCACCGGCGGCCGCTGCGGGGATACAGGCGGGCGATGTCATCATTAAATTCAACGGTGCAGATATTTCCCTTGCGACCGATTTGCCGCCCCTCGTGGGGGCAACGTCCGTTGGACAGAACATCCCGGTCGAAATTCTGCGGGACGGCAAAAGTCGCCAGATCACCGTGACCATCGGGCAGTTACCCGAATCTGAACCCCAAGCCGGTGGCTCGACCGATAAGCCCAAGCCAGCCGTAGGCCAGTTTGAGGAACAGCTTAAAATAAGGATCCGGGCATTAAGCGATGCCGAGCGTCGCGAAATGGAAATCAAGGGACCGGGTGTGGTGGTGGATAAGATTAAGCCTGGTCCGGCCGCCCAAGCAGGCTTGGTGGTAGGCGATATCCTCGCCCAGCTGAATTTTAAGGAAATAAAAACCCCGCAGGATCTCGCGGCCGCCCTCAAGAGTGTGCCGCCAGGGACTAAAGTGCCGCTGCTGATTTACCGTGAGGGCAATCCCTTGTTTCTAGCCTTGGAGATCCCCAAAGCTTGACCGCGACACGCCATTTAGTGGTCATTACCCGACAGGATTGCGAGCTGTGCGAACACCTCCTCGCGCTGTTGGCGCCCTACCAAAGCGCCGGACGGATAATCCTTAAAGCGCTGGATTTTGCGGATAACCCGGCAGGTCTGGCCGCTTATGTTTGGCGCCTGCCGGTGGTTCTGGAGGATGAACAAGAACTACTCTGGGGCAACGTTGGCGCCGCCGAGGTCGCCGCGGCGCTCGGGCCGCTTGACGCCGTCCGTGTTTAAACCAGCCGCTCAGGCTAGAATCGCCCACCCCTAAAGTGTCTCGCCCCGCTACGCATGAAGAACATTCGCAATTTTTCGATCATCGCCCACATCGACCATGGCAAGTCCACGCTGGCTGACCGCTTTATCCAATTGTGCGGCGGCTTGTCCGACCGTGAAATGGAGCATCAGGTGCTGGATTCCATGGACATTGAACGCGAGCGCGGCATCACCATCAAGGCGCAAAGCGTGAGTCTGGATTATCAGGCCCGGGATGGTCAGGTTTATCACCTGAATTTTATCGATACCCCCGGACATGTAGATTTTAGTTACGAGGTGTCCCGTTCACTGGCCGCTTGTGACGGGGCGTTACTGGTGGTCGACGCTGCCCAAGGGGTTGAAGCGCAGACCGTGGCTAATTGCCACAAAGCGGTCAATCAGGGACTAGAAGTCGTCCCAGTACTCAACAAAATAGACCTGCCGTCTGCCAACCCTGACCGTGTGGCAGTTGAAATTGAAGACATCATCGGCATCGATGCCACCGACGCTATCCACATCAGCGCCAAAACCGGCATCGGTGTCGTGGATTTGCTGGAACAGCTGGTGCAGCGGATTCCGGCCCCCCAAGGTTCGCCGGACGCGCCGCTCAAAGCGCTGATCATCGATTCTTGGTTCGATAATTACCTCGGCGTCGTGTCGTTGGTGCGCATTTTCGATGGTGAACTGGTCGCCGGCGCGCGGATCAAAATCATGTCGACCGGCCGTGATGCCACCGCCGATCAAGTGGGGGTTTTTACGCCCAAGCGCCTACGGCGCGACAAACTTTCTGCCGGCGAAGTAGGTTTTTTGGTCGCCGGCATCAAGGACATCAATGGCGCCCCGGTTGGTGACACCATCACCACCGCCCATGCTGGTGCGACCGATGCACTCCCCGGCTTTCAGAAATCGAAACCCAATGTGTTTGCGGGCCTGTACCCCATCGATTCCTCGGCATACGAGGCATTTAGAGATGCACTGGGCAAACTGCGCCTAAACGATGCTGCTTTGCAATATGAACCAGAAACATCCGACGCGCTGGGCTTTGGCTTTCGATGTGGTTTCCTCGGCATGCTGCATATGGAAATTATTCAAGAGCGCTTGGAACGCGAGTACAACATGGACCTCATCACCACGGCGCCCACCGTGGTTTATGAAGTGGAACTTAAGAACGGCTCTGTGATTAACATCGACAACCCTTCGCGGTTGCCCGATCCCAACGAGTTACAGGAAGTCCGGGAGCCGGTCATTCAGGCCGATATCCTGACCCCGCAAGATTATCTCGGTAATGTCATGGCGCTGTGTATTGAAAAGCGTGGCACCCAATTAAAGCTGAACTTCGTGGGTGGTCAGGCGGCACTCAGTTACGCCATTCCGATGAGCGAAATGGTGGTGGACTTTTTTGATCGCCTGAAGTCGCTCTCGCGCGGTTACGCGTCGATGGACTATAGTTTTCTGCGCTACGAACCGGCCGACATGGTGAAAGTCGACGTACTCATCAACAACGATAAAGTCGATGCGCTGTCGATTATTGTTCACCGTTCTGAAGCGGAACGCCGGGGACGTGACCTCGTTGCCAAAATGCGCGAAATTATTCCGCGCCAAATGTTCGATGTCGCCATTCAGGCGGCCATTGGCGGCAAGATTATCGCCCGTGAATCGGTGAAAGCCTTACGCAAGAACGTCACCGCCAAGTGTTATGGCGGGGATATTTCGCGCAAGCGAAAATT
>CAIPNE010000864.1 GCA_903866355.1 uncultured Gammaproteobacteria bacterium | reverse complement strand
GGCCTCCAACCATCGCCGCCCCTAAGTGCCTGAGTTGGTGGGGTTTGGTGCAGGCCGCCGCCCCACCACCAATCTCAAAAGCCCAATGGATCTCCGCTGGGATTTTTTATTACCTGAAGGCGGGAGTTCCTGCAATTTATCGCGGGTTCGTGCGAACGGTTGCGGACTTCGCCGCTAAGTCATCCGCCTAGTTCGACGCCACTTTTCGCGATCTCCGGGCAGGGACCCAGCAAAAGTCCGAAGTCCACGAGCACAAAAACTTTCCGCCATTTAAAACCGCAATTTACGTGCGGACGAATCGCGCGGTTGATTCCCGACATGGGGTAGCGAGGGAAACTCTCAGGGGGCATCGCCCGAGTTCGAACGGTGGGTGTCCCCGTTTCTTTGCGGTGGGTGTCCCCGTTTCTTTGCGAGTTCGAACGGTGGGTGTCCCCGCTTCTAGCACGCAATCACATCCGCTTCTCCGCGTCTGGTCATGAACCGCGCCACTTTCAGGACTAAAACTGGCGCAGTTTGATAAACCGCGCCACAATTGCGCCACAGGTACTTCCAACGGCGCCACCACGCAATGTCATCCACCACAAACTTATTGAACCGTATCCGGGCATCCCAGAACGGATTGACGCTGGCCGAACTGCTGACCGCACACCCCGGCATTGCCAGGCGAACAGCACAACGCGTGATCGCAAAGCTGATTGAGAGCGGCCAAGTCGCAGCAACGGGTGCAGGTCGGGCCCGTCGCTATTTTCGTGCAGATGACCAGTCTGGCCGCGGTGCACTGGTTACCCAAGCAGATGCTTTCCCGCCTTTTATTCCCCTTTCTGCCGACAGCCAAGACATCCTTGCCTATATCGACCGGCCTCATGCGGCGCGCAAGCCAGTAGGCTACCAGGGTGATTTTCTGGAGGCCTACCGTCCCAATCAAACTTGGTATTTATCAGAGTCGCTGCGCCGCCAATTACACAATATGGGCAGAACCCCTGACGTTGACGAACCTGCCGGCACCTACAGCCGCGCCATTCTCAACCGATTACTGATCGACTTGTCATGGGCATCTAGCCATCTAGAGGGCAACACCTACTCCAGGCTCGACACGCGCGCGCTCATTGAGCATGGCAAGGCCGCATGGGGCAAAGCCGCCATCGAAACACAGATGATCCTGAACCATAAAACGGCGATCGAGCTGTTGGTTGAAAACATCGACAGTGCGGCGTTCAACCGCTACACGCTGATGAACTTGCACAGCGCTTTGGCGGAAAACTTGCTGCCAAATCCAGCGGATGAGGGACGCATTCGCCAGCACGCTGTTGATATCGGTAAAAGCGTCTATCGCCCACTCTCGACACCCCAGCAGATCGAAGACGCGCTGGACGTGCTGCTGGGTAAAGCTAACCAGATTGGCGATCCGTTTGAACAATCCTTCTTCATGATGGTGCACTTGCCCTACCTACAGCCCTTTGCCGACATCAACAAGCGCACCTCGCGGTTGGCAGCGAATCTGCCACTGTTTCGCGCGAACCTTTGCCCGCTGACTTTTCTGGGCGTGCCGGAGCAAGCCTACGGTCGGGCCACGCTCGGCGTGTACGAAATGACCCGCGTGGAACTGCTGCGTGACCTATACATCTGGGCCTACGAACGTTCTACACAGGAATATCTGGCGATCAAGCAAGATCTAGCGGAGCCCGACCCGCTGCGCTTGGCTTGGCGTGATTGCCTCAAGCGCACCATCCGCGCAGTCATCACGCAGCCGGAACTTGAGCCACTTTCCTGCATTGCGCGAGCCGTGGCGGCGCGTGTTCCTGAGCGCGAACAAGTGGGCGTGCAGGCACTGATTGTCGAAGAACTCCGCAGGCTGCACGAGGGGGTGCTGGCGCGCTACGGTTTACGACCGTCTGAGTACGCCACCTGGAAGGCGGTTCATGGGCGTTGACGCACGTGGTTTCGATGCCGAGATTCGGCATCGAACTGGCCCAGACAACAGACGAATTTTCTGCCCGTCACCGACGATCACCCGAGCCGGAAAACCTGCGTGCAGGTCTGCAATCCGGCAGGCTTTTGGATGGCGTTCGCGCCGGTTCGCGGCTGCCCGCAGCGCGAAGGAAACTCTCAGGGGGGCATCGCCCAAGTTCGAACGGTGGGTGTCCCCGCTTCGCCGTTTCCCCCCGTTGCGTTCCCCAACCGTGAGTGTCTAGCAGGTCAGACGCCGCGGGTTCCGCGGTGCTTGGAGTGGCGGGGCAATGTTGGGTGCCTCGCCACTGTGGCTGCGACCTGCGCCTATCCTCAACTCAGGCGGAAGCCCGCGTAGCCCTGGTCCTTGCTGGCTGCGAACTCTTTTAGATACTGCGGCAGGCCGCCGGGGTACATCAGCATTTCGCGCTGCTTGCCCGGGATGTTTGCGCCCATGTACCAGGAGTCGGCTTTGGGGAAGAGCGTGTGCTGGGCGAGTTCCATGATGTGATCGCGCCAGTGTTGCTCGGCCGCCGGTTCGGCTTCGATCCGGCGGTGGCCCTGCGCGCGTAAGTGCACCAGCAGTTCAACAATGCACTCCCCCTGATATTCCGCGCTGGACGGGCCGTTGCAGAAGCCGCTCGGCGACTGCGGGCCGTAGCTGAAGAGCAGATTAGGGAAGCCCGAAGTCGCGACACCCAGCTGGGTGCGTACGCCTTTGCGCCATTTGTCCTTGATGGTGGTGCTGCGGTCGGCGCTGAGAATATCCATGCTGGTCAGCCCGCCGGTGACCGCGTCAAAGCCGGTGGCAAACACCAGCAGGTCGAACTCATGCACGCCCGCACTCGTGCGCAAACCGGTCGGCAGCACTGCTTCGAGGGGGGTTTCTTTCAAAGAGACTAGCGTGGTGTTGTCGCGATTGAACAAATCGAAATACCACTGCTCCAGCGACGGTCGCTTCACCGCATACGGGTGCGGCGGTTCCATCGGCGCCAGCATGTCGGCGAGCTTGGGGTCCTTGATGCGCGCGCGCACCTTATTGCGCCAGAAATCATAAGCTGTGCGGTTGGCTGCTTCGTTGGTGAAAATGTCGAAGAAAGTGCCCAGCCAGAAATTGAAGCCACCGGCGGTCCACAGCCGTTCGTAAATCGCGTCGCGCTCTTCCTGCGAGTACTCCAGCGCAGATTTCATAATGAAGTCGAAATCAAAACCACCAAAGCACTCGCCGCGGCGCTGGAAGTTGGCCGGCCAGGTGGCCTTCCTGCGAGCGTTGTCTTCGGCCGTTAGCTGCTGCTGGCCCATCGGCAGGAACATATTGGGCGTGCGCTGAAAAACCGTCACATGCGTGGAGACCTTGGAGGCTTCCTGCGCCACCTGAATGCCGCTCGCGCCAGTGCCGATAATGCCCACGCGACGGCCGGCCAGATTCACGCCGGTCTGCGGCCACAGCGCGGTGTGGTGCGCTTCGCCGGCAAAGTTTTCCATGCCTTTCAGCTCGGGAATGTAGGGCTTGGAGCCGAAGCCGGTGCACACCACCACAAAGTTCGCGCTGAGCGCGGTGCCCTGTTTGGTAGACAGCTGCCAGCGCTGGTTGGCTTCATCAAACTCCGCGTGTTCAACGCGGGTGTTAAAGCTCACATCGCGCGAGAGGCCCAGTTTCTCGTCCACGTAGTCGAAGTAGCGGCGCATCTCCGCCCACCCCGGAAAGCGCTCGCTCCAAGTCCAGTCGCGCCACAGGTCTTCGCGCGAAAACTGGTAGATGTCGCAGTGGGTGTCCACGCGCGCGCCGGGATAGCAGTTCCAGTGCCAGATGCCGCCGAGGCCCGCGCCGGCTTCCACCAGATGCACGCGAAAGCCAAGATCGCGCAGGCGATAGAGCTGATACACGCCGGAGAACCCGGCGCCGATGATAACGATGTCGTAGTGGTTGCTGGTGTCGGTGCTGCTCATGCGGGAAGTCCTGAATCAGGGAATGTTCGAAGTGGCCGGCGGCGTTGCCGCCACCTGTGGGCAGGCAGGTACGGACGAGACGGGCGGACACAATAATGAGACGCGACGAGGCGCGACTTAAAAGCGTACGTCGGTTGCGGGGGAAATGGATCAATGCAGGCGTGACAGGCGCCTCGCGCTTGGACAGGCTCCACAATTTTGTAGTGCCATCACGCGCACTTGGACAGGCTCACTGCGAACGACAGATTGCACCGCCAAACGAAAATCCCGGTTCGGGCTCTGCCTGTCGCAGCCTGAACGGGCCGCGACACTGGCATGTGCTTGCCCTCAGGCCCGAGGGCTGGTTCGCGTCCCCACTACCGCCGCTCACGCCCGCATCCTCAGTTAGCCATCACCCATGGCGTGAACCCGTTCATATTTTTCCGTTCTGCCGTTGCGGGATTCCTGGCCCTGGTAACGGCGGGGCGTTAGCCGGCCTGATCTTGATGGTTTTACCGCTTGGAATCGGAACGCCACTAATGGAAGACGAGCATCACGGAGGTGGCAGCGTTTCTAGCTGAACTGGCGGCGCGCGCTTGCAGCGAGCGGGCTGCCCCTTCAAGCCAGCGCGCCAAACACCAATGCACTGAATCGGTGGAATACCTCAACTCGAATAGCATCGGTTGCTACATCACTTCTACCCGCCCTTCCTGAGGGTCGATCACGTCGAGTCCGTGATTGAGGGCACGCGCGGCGCCTGACAGATCCAGCACGGGTGGTTCTCGCGTAAGACTGCTGGAAGTCGTCCGGTTGCACGCCGGATCTTTTGCCTATCCATCAGGCCAACGCGATACCGGCACCTCGCCTTGTTTTCTGGAGCACCCCATGACTACCGAGCCTGCAAGGTCGACCGTGTACTTCGACGGCGCGTGCCCCCTGTGCCGTACGGAGATCGACTACTACCGACGCCGCGATCACACCGGCGCGCTCTGCTTCGTGGATGTCTCCCTGCCATCGACCGTAACGCCCGCTGATCTCGATCGGGTACGCGCCCTGCAGCGCTTCCACGTGCGCGCCGAGAACGGCAGCCTAGTCTCTGGCGCGGCGGCCTTCGTCGAGGTCTGGCGGCGCTTACCGGGGTGGCGGATAGCCGCCCGGGTCGCGGCGCTGCCGGGCGTCTTAGGCCTACTGGAAATGGGCTACCGCTTGTTTCTGCGGGTGAGACCGGGAATTTCCAGGCACTTCGGGCGAGCCCTCGCAAGACGCGCTGCCCGCTATGGCGCCGGACTCGAATGACGCAGTCGGATGCCGCAGCCGAACTCGCGTCCTTTCCAGCCGCAAGCATCGCCGTGGTCTTCGGCAGCACGGGCGGGATCGGGGCTGCGCTGGTCCAGGCGCTGCGGGCCTCGAACCGGTTCTCACAAGTGCTGGGCTTCAGCCGCAGCACGGCGCCGGCCATCGATCTCCTGGCCGAAGCCACGCTGGAGGCGGCCGCGCACATCGCCGCTGCCCGCGGCGAGATCCGTCTCGTGATCGATGCGACGGGATTCCTGCACGACGAGATCCAAGGCCCCGAGAAGAGCTTGCGCCAGATCGACGCGGCGAAGATGGCCCGTGCCTTCGCGCTGAACGCGACGGGACCTGCGCTGATCATGAAACACACGCTGCCGCTGCTGCCGCGAACCGGCAAAGCGGTGTTCGCGACGCTCTCCGCACGGGTGGGGAGCATTGGCGACAACCAGCTAGGTGGCTGGTATGCCTACCGGGCGTCGAAGGCGGCGCTCAACCAGTTGGTCCGAACTGCCGCCGTTGAACTGGCGCGTCGGGCGCCGCAAGCCTTCTGCGTCGCGCTCCATCCCGGCACGGTAACCACCCTGCTCTCTGCACCGTTCGTAGCCGCACGACTCGAGCTCCACTCGCCGGCGCACGCCGCGCGCAATCTCCTGCTGGTGATCGACCAACTTCCGGCGGGCGCCAGCGGCGGCTTCTTAGACTGGCGCGGCGAACCGGTGCCCTGGTGAGGCCATGGCCCTGGCACATCGCAAGGCCCATCTGCCCGTGAAAACCTGCCTCGCCTGTGGCCGCGCTTTCGCCTGGCGGAAAAAGTGGGCGCGCGACTGGCCACAGGTGAAGTACTGCTCGCAACGTTGCAGCAGATCACGCACGTCCTCTGGCCCCGGGCCCGCGCCAGCCACCCCATGAGCGTCCTGCGCATCGTCCTTGGCGATCAGCTCTCGGCGGACCTCACCGCGCTGGCAGATCTCGACGAGCAGCACGATGTGGTGCTGATGATGGAAGTGCTGGAGGAGTGCACCTACGTCCCGCACCACAAGCAGAAACTCGTGCTGGTGCTCTCTGCGATGCGCCATTTCGCGCAAACGCTGCGTGCGCGTGGCGTGGCCGTCGACTACGTGAGTCTTGATGCTGCATCCCAAACCGGGAGTCTCACGGGCGAAGTGGAACGCGCGATCGCGCGCCACCAGCCCGACCGGATTGTCGTCACCGAAGCCTCGGAGTGGCGCGTGCAGTCCAGCCTGGAAAGCTGGGCTACGCGGTTCTCGACCCCGGTTGAAATCCGCGCCGATGCCCGCTGGTTTGCGAGCCGAGCGCGCTTTGCCGAGTGGGCGGGTGCTCGGCGCAGCTGGCGGATGGAGTACTTCTACCGCGAGATGCGGCGTGAACACGGGATCCTGATGAACGACGGACAGCCAGCGGGAGGCCAATGGAATTACGACCAGGCAAACCGCAAGCGCCTGCCGGCGCGGACGGTCCCGCCCGTCCGGCTGCGCTTTCCGCCCGATGTGACGACGCTGGAAGTGATGGCGCTCGTCACCCAGCGCTTTCCAGAACACTTCGGCCAGCTGGAAAATTTCGGCTGGCCCGTGACGCGCGTCGACGCACTCCGGGCGCTGGATGACTTCGTCGCGCAGCACCTAGCGCGCTACGGCGACTACCAAGACGCCATGAAGGCCGGCAGTCCGTTCCTGTTCCATTCCCTCCTCGCGCCGGCCTTAAACCTTGGCCTGCTGTCCCCCTTTGAAGTGTGCCGGGCTGCGGAAGCCGCGTGGCAAGCCGGGGCGGCGCCGCTCAACGCCGTTGAAGGCTTCGTGCGCCAGATCCTCGGGTGGCGAGAATACGTGCGCGGCGTCTACTGGACCCTGATGCCCGGCTATGCCGACAGCAACGCACTGCACGCGACCCGCGAGCTGCCGGCGTTCTACTGGACCGGCGAGACCGATCTCCACTGTCTGCGCGAAGCCATCGCCAGCACTTCGCGAGATGCCTACGCGCACCACATCCAGCGACTGATGTTGACGGGTAACTTCGCCCTGCTAGCTGGCATCGCGCCGAGGGAAATCGAGCGTTGGTACCTCGCGGTCTACGCCGATGCCTTCGAATGGGTAGAGATGCCGAACACGCTCGGAATGGCCGTGTTCGCCGATGGTGGAAAGATGGCCTCCAAGCCTTATGCGGCCTCGGGGGCCTACATCGATCGGATGTCCGATTACTGCGCGGACTGTGCTTTCGATGTCAGACAGAAGACTGGACCGCAGGCTTGCCCGTTCAATTACCTCTACTGGGCGTTCCTCATTCGGCAGAAGGACCGGCTCTCAAGCAATCCACGACTCGCCATGCCATACCGGACGCTTGCCGGATGGGCGCCCGAACGCCAAGCGGCGATCCTCGCGGAGGCGACAGCGTTTCTGGATGGACTGGCGGCGCGCGCTTGAAGCGGACGGGCTGGCCCTTTAAGCCAACGCGCCAAACATCAGCGCACTGCAGACAATCGCGCTGAGCGGCAGCCGCAGCTTCGGATACCACAACGGCGCGTGCCCAAGTCGCGTGGCGCGCAAATCGACCCACAGCATGGCGGCGATGGCGAGAGCCAGCAGCATCAATCCTGGCTGTGCGCCGGCCAGCAAGGCGACCCAAGCCACCAAGGAGGGCATCACGCTCAACACCAGCCGGGCTTTCAAACCATCTCCCGGTGGGGTCTTGATCGCGAGCCCCCAGTGCACACCGCCGAGAAAGGACAGGATTGTCGCGCCGTACGCCAGGAGAGCCTGGACAACGAGAGGCTTTATGCCCCCGGCAAGCCAGGGCAGCGCACCCGCAAGCCCGACGAACGGCACCGCGCCGAGCCCGCCGAGCCAGGCTGCGCTCACCGGCACACTTGTCTGTTCTGTCTCCACGCGTGCCCTCCTCGTCCTGCGTGTCTTTACGCTAATGCCAATTGCCGGCGGCTACAGCCCGACGATATCGAAGAAGCGAAAAATCGCTTCGCCATCCACCATCGTCGAGAGGTGCTGGAGTACGCCTTGCTCCTGCCGCCAGACGAAGTAGCGCTCGTAGTGCTCGCGCGAATCCCACAGTTCGACGAAAGCGAAGTTCAGCGGGTCGTCTGGTTCCGCGTAACGGACACCGAGACGCAGCCTTCCCGGCACCGGGTATCGGGCGGGATTTCGCGTAACCAGCCCAGCAGTTTCTCGACGGATTCTTGCCTGGCGTGGAATTCGATGTGGACCATGCAAGTCATGGAGTACCTCGGGCTTTCTCGGGGGGCGATGGACGAACGTGGCGGCCAGCAAGCGTATTGCCGGTCGCCCAGGAATCTGCGCTCACTGGCCTCGCGCTGGCAAGTGGGTGCGGCTGGTTAGCGCCGGATTCTGGCTCGCGGGCCACGGACTGTCACGCCAAAATCCCGGCGGTCGCCTCACGCTCGGGTTCTGACTGACAGTCACGGCTCACCAGCAGCAACCCCTGCTGGCGACACGATTGTCTTAGCGCACCAAAAGCTTTGTGGGTCGGATACCAAACCACCAAGATTTGGTGGAGCGGTTGTTCGCCCACGGGTTGTCCAAACACAGGAATTTTCCAAAGAACTTTCCCGCCTACTTTGGGTGACAGTCCGTGTACAACTGATTATTTGGATAGCCAGCTGCAGGCGCATAGCGATTCTGATTCAGCATCAGTGCGGGACCATCCTGATCGCTCTCCGCGATTTTTAGCTAGGCTTAAACTTAAGCCGAGTGAGGATTGAGAATCACGCTACTTAGTCAGGTTTTCTCGTCTCAATTTACGGGGAGGGGGCACCATCCATTCCGATCGGCTGTCGTATCCCAGAGATTTAGAACGCGTGACGGCTGCTTGAAATATCTCGGCTTGGTCTTGCTTAGCAACGCTCTTTTAGTGGCCGGCGCCCGCAGCGGGGCGCCCGCGCAAGTTTGCGTCAGCCGTCGAATTTGTCGAAATAGCTGATCGTCGGCGGCGCAGTCAGGAACGGGCCGAGCTTTTCCATCAGGCCGGTCTCAGCACGCCACGCTAGGTACTTTTCCTGGTGCGGGCGCGAGTCCCAGATCTCGTAGAACAGCACGCGTCCGGGTTTGTTCTGGTCGACCCAGATATCAAATAGGCGGCAGCCGTCGTAGGCGCGCGTGTCG
>CAIPNE010000863.1 GCA_903866355.1 uncultured Gammaproteobacteria bacterium | reverse complement strand
CCGTCACGGCGCGCTTCAGGCTGAGATCTTCGTTGAGCAGCTCGTAAATAACCTCTGTGTCGCTGCGCATGCTGAAGAAAATAATGGCTTGCTCGTGACCGCTGCCTTCAATGTGAATTTCGCCTTCGCCGCCCACCGAGTAACTACCCGCTGGTTTAACCTTCAGACGTTCGCTGCCTTCAATTTGTTCCTGCAGCCGCAACTCGCCTGCGAGCACCAGGGTCGAGGTGCAGGCGGCGTGCCGGTGATACATGCACTGGCTGTCCGGGTCAAATTTCACCAGCATGTCTGCTTGTCGCGCCGCGACATCGACATGGAGAATCCGGTACCAGGTGCCTTGCGTAAAAAATTTCTGCCACTCCACGGTGCTTGCGTCGTAACTAAATCCCGCACGGGCCAACGGCGGATCGATGGGCATGACTGCACTTTTCATCTTGCGTTCTCCTCGTTATGGTTGGTGCCTAGTGAGTTCAAAAAAACCCGACCGCCGGCCCCAGATGTACTGACGCCAGCAGGGCGATTTAACGCCCGTAGCCGGTCCATGGTTAATTCGCGCTGGCGAGCTTAAATCCGTCATAGTCGTTTTCTGCTACTGCCTCGCAGATTCGGCGATAGGTGCCCACGCCACCGGCATAAGGCGTAAACATCCGTACTTTGCCTTGGATATTGGTCCCCGTGTACCAGGACTCCACCAAAGGATAAAGCGTGGTGTGACCCACTTCGTGCACCGTTTTCACCCACGCGTCTTCGGCCTCCATCAACGGCTCGATGGTGGCAATGCCCTGCGTGTGCAGATGCGCGATGCACTCGGCGATCCACTCCACGTGTTGTTCGATGGAGGCCAGCATATTACTCAACACGCAGGGACTGCCCGGGCCGGTGATCATGAAAAGATTGGGAAACCCGGCACTCGCCACCCCGAGGTAAGTACGGGGCCCCTCCTCCCATTTATCGGCGAGCCGTTGCCCATCCCGACCCTGAATATCCATCTTGAGTAGCGGCCCGGTGATGGCGTCAAAACCGGTGGCAAAAATAATCACGTCCAGCGGATAACTGGCCTCGGAGGTCCGCACACCTTCCGCCGTAATGGCTTCGATGGGTGTGCTACGGATATCCACGAGCGTGACGTTGTCGCGGTTGAAAGTCTCGTAATAGCCGGTGTCGACACAGAGCCGTTTGGTTCCCAAGGGGAGATCCTTCGGCGTCAACAGGGCGGCGACTGCCGGATCTTTCACCACCGCACGGATTTTTCGTTCCACAAAGTCAGAGGCAGTGCGATTGGACTCGATGTCTGTCAGGAGATCGGGATAGGCCATCACGAAATTAAAGCCGCCGTCAGCCCAAGCCGCTTCGTAGTCGCGCTCGCGCTCGTCGGCCGGCACCAATTTGGCAGACTTGTCGCAGCTCTCGAAGGGAATGCCAATCTGCGAATAACGTGCGGCTTCGCGCAGGGCCTTGTAGTTAGCCTTGGTCTGGGCAACCTCGGCCGGCACCAGCGGCCCGTTCCAGGCGGGAATGCTGTAGTTGGCGGTGCGCTGAAAAACGTGGAGATGGGCAGCCTCAGGCGCAATCGCAATGGTGGACTGCACGCCGGACGATCCCGTGCCGATGATGCCCACGCGCTTGCCAGCGAAACTTACCGGCGTATGTGGCCAAGCCCCGGTGTGATACCACTCACCCTTAAAATTTTGCAGGCCCGGGAACTCCGGCAGGGTTGCAGCGGACAGGCAGCCCACGGCTGAAATACAGAACCGCGCGCTGGTTTGTTCGCCGTTCGCGGTGACGATATCCCAGCATTGCCCGGCTTCATCGAAAATGGCGGACCGCACAGCCGTCCCGAACTGAATATCGCGGCGCAGGTCGAAACGGTCGGCAACATGGTTGGCATAGCCTAAAAGTTCCGGTTGCGGCGCATAGCGCTCGGTCCACTGCCAAGCTTGTTCCAGTTCGTCAGAAAATGAATAGGAGTAGGTCATGCTTTCGGTGTCGCAGCGCGCACCCGGGTAGCGATTCCAGTACCAAGTGCCGCCGACACCCTCGCCGCGCTCATAGACCCGCACCGTCATACCCAGACGGCGCAGTCGATGGAGCATGTACAAGCCAGCAAAACCGGCGCCGATGATCACAGCGTCGAAGCTAGGCTGGCGGACCGTAGCGTGGTCGATATCTTGAAGCATTATTTTTGTCATTGAGATCTCCGGAGGAAACAGCGAAAGCAGCCAGTGCAGGCAATGCAACGTACTGTAAACCATCCGATCCCCTCTGTGCTTCCGCCGCCAAATGCATGAACCGGACACGGCAGAAATATGATGTCTTTTCAGCAACCCACGATCCCGCAAGGCGACTTCACGCCGGCCGCCAGCACAACGCGCTGACGCCGGAGAGCTACCCGCGCGCGCGACACCGCGCAGCCTCCCAGAGGCCCTGCAAAGATGTGCTCATGCCAATGAATCTTTCGGCCTAGTAGCCTTCCATCCAGCGTGTCGGAAGCCGGATTCCGTTAGTATGCAGGCCGATTGCAAACCGCCTAAAAGAGACCGCTCCACCTAGCCGTGAACGCTATCCGTACTGGCAGCACACGAGCCACGCGAGCGCCTCAGCTGAGGTTATGAGCGTCGCGGCACGCCAACTGCCACTCTCGGCTGCCGGTGGTTTAGATTGCGGGGCACGGAGATCCCGGCTTGTGCGGCAATATCTCTGTTGCGTTAAATCCCACTCGCCTGCTCGTTCACCACCTGATCATGGGTTCGTTGGAGTCGTGAATTGAACACTGAAACCATCATTCGCGGGCTGACCATCGGATCCCTGGCTGGCGTGCTGCTGGGCGTGGGCTTGCGCTTGACGTTGGGAGAGGTCGTTGAGTCGCTGCGAAAATGCCGACTGACGCTCATCGTTCTGGTGAATTTTGCGCTAGTGCCAATTTTGAGCGTGACCGCGGCCAGAGCCTTTGGCCTCGCGCCAGAACTTGCGATCGGCATGGTGTTATTGGGGGCCGCGCCGTTTGCCCCGGTGGTGCCGGTGTTTACCAAAATGGTTCGGGCCGATCTGGCACTGGCGGCTGGCTTAACGGCGCTATTTCCCGCGCTCTGCGCCGCGCTCACACCGTTGGTCTGCGCGCTGGGGCTGCGCGCCGTGCCCGGCGCGGGCGAACTGCGCTTCAGCACCGGCGGCATCCTGCTAACGCTCCTTGGCACCATCACGCTGCCTTTGGCGCTCGGCATTCTGGCGAACCGGATCTGGCCGCACCTGCGCCAGCACGCGCTGCGTTGGGTCGAACTTATCGCCGAAGCTACCGGCGCGCTCTCGCTGGCCTTCGTGACGGTCGTCCAACTGCCCGCCATCTTGGCCACTGGCTGGCGGGCGTTGTTCGCGATGGTGCTGGTGAGTGAGGTTTCACAGCGGCTGGGCTGGGCCGTGGGTGGCCCGTCGCATCGCACCCGGCAGGTGGTTGCCTTGGGCACCAGCAACCGCAACATTGCGCTGGCCTTGCTGGTGGCGATTCAGAGTTTTCCGGGCACACCGGTGGTGGCAGCCGTGGTGGCCAACGGGCTGTTAATGATTTTGCTCGGGCTACTGCGCGTGGCGTACTGGCGCTTAGTCCCGCCCCGGCACACAGCCACGGGCTAAGCCCCGGCACGTGGGCCGCAGCACCTCATGCCTAGGCACTCGCTGCTGCAAAATACTCGTTTGAATCTAACAAACGGTTCCCATTTACATCTACAAATGCAGTAATTTTATAATTATCTGCTGGAACCCTTAAATTGTAATCCCACGATAATGCACTAAAAGTGCTTTCGGTAAAATTATAAGAGTTTTCCCCTGCAACACTGTGTGATGCAATTATTACTAAATTTCCAACCTGCTCAGAGTTATTTACTATCCGCCCACTAATAGCTGAAAAATCCATAAAAGAAAAATTTATATTTGAGGCACTTTGAGAGGAAACACCTAAATAAATTGGAGCAGCATTCCAAATTTTTGCACTAAAATCCGGTTCGGTTTTAAAATAACCTATTGGCTCATAACCATCTGGCGAATCATTGCCGTTTGCGTCAATTATTCCAACAACATAAAAAGTATTTGGAAGTTGCAAACCACTAAAACTATAATACCCTGCCCCACTAAATGAAGTTATTGGCGTAACAAAATTCATACTACTTACACCTTCACCAATAGCAGTTGCAATTGCCACTTTATATACACCAGTAAAAGAGCCACTATAGCTCATATTTCCTGAAATTGTTCCAAAAGTTATTGGTAATGCCAAAGAAGCATAAGCACTTGCTATATTTGAAACTGACGACCAATTGCCAACTTCGTCGCCATACCATACTGCAAAATAATATGTTACACCAGAAGTAAGTGGCCCAACAATTTCTGAAACCAAAGAACCAGGTACAACATTAGAAGTTGAAACTGATATTTGCGCAAGCGAATTATCCCAACCAAACTGAGCATTACCAGTTGGAGAAGTTGCTATTTGCACTTTATATTGTG
>CAIPNE010000862.1 GCA_903866355.1 uncultured Gammaproteobacteria bacterium | reverse complement strand
CCATTCCGAGCCTTTGTCGAGGAACGCGCCGCCCAAGGGGCAAAGGGGCGCAACTGGCTATTTTTCGGCGAGCGCACGCAGCGCGAAGATTTTTTGTATCAAACCGAATGGCAACGGCAGCTTCGTCAAGGCACGCTAAGCCGCTTGGAACTGGCGTTTTCGCGCGACGGCGCGCAGAAAGTGTATGTCCAAGACCGGCTCCGGGCCTGCGCAACCGACCTCTACGACTGGTTGGCCCAAGGCGCGAGCGTATATGTTTGCGGCGACGCCCAGCGCATGGCCAAAGACGTCCACGCCGCGCTGATCGACATCATCGCCACCCAGGGCGGAGTAGACTCTGAAGCCGCCGAAGATTTTCTTTTGAACCTGCGTCAGCAGGGTCGCTACCAGCGAGACGTCTACTGAATATGAGCACCGACAAACTATCCCCCGTCGAGGGTATTAAAACCCGCAGCCGCCAACTGCGCGGCACGATCGCCGAAGGGCTGCTGGATTTAGTCACCGGCGCCATCAGCGAGGACGATACCCAGCTGATTAAATTTCATGGCATCTACCAGCAGGACGACCGCGACTTGCGCGCCGAACGTCGCGACCAAAAGCTGGAACCGGCGTTTCAGTTCATGGTGCGCGCGCGCATCCCCGGCGGGCTGTGCACGCCCGCGCAATGGTTAGCCTTCGATGCCATCACCCAAAATTACGCCGATGGCACGCTACGCCTCACCACCCGCCAGACTTTTCAGCTGCACGGGGTGCTCAAGGGGGTGCTTAAGCCCACGATCGCGGCCATCAATCAGTCTTTGCTAGACACCCTGGCGGCCTGTGGCGATGTGAACCGCAACGTGATGTGCACCACGCTACCTTTGCAGCGGGAACTCCACGCCTGCGTGATGAAACTGGCGCGGGATATCAGCACTCACCTGCTACCGCAGAGCGGTGCGTACCACGAAATTTGGCTCGATGGCGTCAAGCTGGAAAACGGCGTGGAAGCGGTTGAACCTATCTACGGCAGCACGTATCTCCCGCGCAAATTCAAAATTGGGATTGCGCTACCGCCCGACAACGACGTGGATGTCTACTCTCAGGATCTCGGCTACATCGCACTCATCGAACAAGGGCGGGTGGTGGGCTATAACGTGGTGGTGGGCGGCGGCATGGGGGTTACCCACGGTGATTTGGCGACCTGGCCACGCGTGGCCGAGCCCCTCGGCCGGTGCACCCCAGACCAGGCGCTCGCGATTGCACAGGCAGTACTGACCACTCAACGCGACCATGGTGATCGCACCAACCGTAAACACGCCCGCCTCAAATACACCCTAGAGACGATGGGCATAGCAGCCTTTCGCGCCGAGGTCGAGGCGCGCGCAGGCCTGCAGTTAGCGCCCAGCGCCACGGTGATTTTTAAAGACAACGGCGACCCAACGCAGGGCTGGCACACCGATGATCACGGCCTGCACCACTACGTCCTGTATGTGCCCAGCGGCCGGGTGAGCGATGTGGGCGAGTGGCGCGCGCTGAGTGGTTTACGGGCGGTGGCCCAGCGCGAGTTGGCGCAGTTTAGGCTGAGCGCAAACCAGAACTTGGTGCTGAGCGACATCGCAGCGCGCGACCGCGACGCGGTGGCTGGGCTGCTGCACGAATACGGTCTGAGCGCGCCGGTGTCCCCAGTGCGCCACCTGACCCTCGCCTGCGTAGGACTGCCCACCTGCGGGTTGGCGATGGCCGAAAGCGAACGCTATGCGCCGAGCTTCATCAGCGAAATTGAGGCGCTACTCGCTGGCCACGGTCTGGCCGGCACGCCCATCAATATCCGCATTACCGGTTGCCCCAACGGTTGCGCGCGACCGTTTTTGGCCGAAATTGCGCTGGTGGGTAAAGCCCCAGGGCGTTACAACCTGTATTTAGGCGGGGCCGCCGACGGCTCGCGGCTCACCGTGCCCTATCGCGACAACATCCCGCAGGCTGAAATCCTTGCCTTACTGGATTTGGCCTTCGGCCGTTACGCGCAAACCCGTACGCCGGGCGAACGTTTTGGCGACTTTGTGATCCGCGCGGGCATTGTGGATCCCGTCACCTCGGGACCTGAGTTTTCAGTCGCCGTGCAAAAACTCACCGGGACTTGAACCGCCGCCAGCGCCACCAACCTGATCCGGCACAGGATTTCTCAGCCGAGGCGGGCAACAAGTAGGGCGCGCCCCGCCAGTGGCGGCGCTGGCACGGCGGATCAGCAACGCGGTGACAGGTTTGAGCGAGCCGCGGGTGGCGCCGCGTGGTGACCGCAGCGAGTGATCAGATGCCGACTTAGAGCGCCGCTTAAAACGCCCCCAAGCAACTTTTTACCCCCGGCGCACGGCCTATCGTAGACTGCCGCTAATCAGCGACGTTGGGGTTTATGAGATGCGCTACGGACGATTAGGGTCGAGTTTACTGTGGGTGCTATTGGCGGCCAGCCAAGCCGTTGCAGCGGCCCCACCCCAAGTGGAATCCTTCACGCCCACCGGCAGCGTGAAAGCCCCCCCCGCGGTCCACGCCCGCTTCAGCGTGCCGATGGTCGCCTTTGGCGAACCGCGACAGCCCGCCCCTTTTAGCCACGATTGCCCCGTGAGCGGCCAAGGCCGTTGGCTGGATTCCCGCAACTGGGTTTTCGATTTCACCCCCACCCCACCGGCTGGCCTGCGTTGCCGGTTTGTCCTCAGCCCGGGCGTCGCGAGCGCGAGCGGCGTTGCAGTGGGCGGCACTCGCGAATTTCTTTTCGATACGGGCGGCCCCAGCATTGTGCACAACGAGCCGTGGGAAGGCAGCAATATTGAGGAAGATCAGGTATTCCTGCTGGGCTTGGCCGTCCCCACGACAGCGGCGAGCATCCAAGCCCACGCGCACTGTCGCGCCGAAGGGGTGGCAGAACAAATTGAGCTGCGGCTATTGGAGGGCGACGCACGCACGCAGCTGCTCGATGCCAATCCCTATTTTCTGCAGCGCTATGCGAGCGCCTTGCTAGGCTCCCGCTACGAGCAAACGATGGTGGCGCACACCCCAGACGAAGTGGCGCTGGTGCGCGAGCGCTTTATGACGCTGACAAACGGCGAAAACTCGCCGATCATCGTGGCGACCTGTCGCCAGCGCTTACCCGTCGCCACGAAAGTATTTCTAGAATGGGGTCCAGGGATAGCCACCGCCACCGGCGTTGCCACCACCGAGCGCCAGACTTTGGCCTACGTCACCCGCCCCGCTTTCAGCGCCAAACTCACCTGCCAGCGCGCACATCCCGCGAGCCCCTGCATCCCAGCGCTGGACATGCACGTGGCACTCTCGGCGGCGACGGCCCGCGCGGCGGTTGCCAAAATCGTGCTCACGGGCCGCGATGGGCAGCGCTATCCCGCCATCCCGGAGGGCACGCCGGAGGATGCGTTTGTCCAAGGCGCCACCCTTAAGGGTCCGTTTCCGGCCAACGCGACCCTGCACCTGACGCTGCCGGACGGGCTGGTAGACGACGCCGGCAGAAATTTAATCAACGCAGCGTCCTTCCCACTCACCGTCCTCACGGGTAACAACCCCCCACTGGCAAAATTTGCCGCCGATTTCGGCATCGTGGAGCTCAACGCGGCACCCGCCCTACCGCTGACCATCCGCGACCTCGAGCCCCATCGGCTGCCCAGCGTGCCACCGCCCCCGGTGCCGGCGCCAAGCCTGCTGGGTTTTATCCAAGACCTCGGCACCCGCGCGCTAAATCAGGTGCCGCCCGAAGACCCCGAGCCCCTGCCTCGCACCGCCTTGCGGGGGCGGCTGCTGCGAGTGCCAGCCACCGACATCGGCGCCATCGCGGGCTGGTTTCAGGCAGTGCAAAGCGCCAAGCGAGGGGCCTCGACTTGGAACGAAAAGAAACAACGCTCAGAAGTGCTGCGCAGCGCCGGTCAAATCGAAGTGCTGCGCGACGCCAGTGCGGCCACGGACTTCCAGGTCCCCCGCACCACACCGACCAAAGTCATGGAAGTCATTGGTATTCCACTGCCCAAACCGGGTTTTTACGTGGCGGAAATCGCCAGCCCGCGCTTGGGTGCCGCGCTGCTCGATCCGGCTGCGCCCTACTATGCCCAAGGCATGGCGCTGGCGACGAATCTTGG
>CAIPNE010000861.1 GCA_903866355.1 uncultured Gammaproteobacteria bacterium | reverse complement strand
GTGTTTCACTGCGGCCGCCCGCTCTTCCCCGCCCACTAGGTTAATCAGTGCGACGCCCAGCGCCGTAATGGCGATGCCGAGTATCTGCAACGCCTGCAAAGTCTCGCCAAACAGCGCGTAGCCCTCGATTGCCACCACCGGCGGCACCAAGTAAAAAAGGCTCGCCACGCGCGCCGCCGCGCCTTGTTTGATGAGGTGCCACAGCAGGCTAATAGCACCCAGCGACATCACCAGGCACAACCAGCCCAGCGCAAAAATAAACCGCGGATGCCACACCACCACACCGGTTTCAAAACTGTAGGCGCCCACCCTAAAAATGATCGCTGCGGCAATGAACTGCACCAGCACGCCCACACGGCTGTCCACGGAGGCGGTGTGGCGCTTCTGATAGAGCGTGCCCAACGTCATGGCGAACAGACCGATGGTACAAGCGATAAAACCAAACAGCGGCAAAGTGCCCAACATCACTGTGCGCTGCACGGTGAGCGCCAGCCCGGCGAAACCCAGCGCAAAGCCGTACCACTGGCGGGTGCTCAGGTGTTCCCCCAGTAAGGGTCCGGCGAGGATCGCCGTCAACAGTGGTTGCGCGCCCATGATAAGCGCGGCAATCCCCGAACTCATGCCGTGGGCGATGGCGAGAAACACGCCCCCAATATAGCAACCGTGCAGCAATAAACCGCTCACCACCAGGTGGCCATAAGTGCGCGTTTGGCGAGGCCACGGCGCGCGCCGCCACCACACCAAACCGCCTAATAGCAGGACCGCAAAACTGTAGCGGTACCAGAGGAAAGTCATCGGTTCGGCGTAGGGCAAACCAAACTTCGCGCCGATGAAACCCGTGGACCACAGCAGTACGAACAACCCCGGCGCGAGCCGGGCTAGGGTTGCTGGCTGCACGTTTAAGAACAGCACCCAAAGCTTGCGGCCAGGCAACTCAGCATGCTTTTTCGATCAGCACGCCAGCGTCTTTGAGACGTTGATATTCCGCCGCATCCTTGCCCAACAGGCCGGTCAACACCGAGTGATTGTGCTCGCCCAACAGCGGCGCCTCTAAGGCCAAAGGCTCTGGAAAATCGCTGAAGCGCAGCGGGAATCCGGGCACATCAAAGCTGCCCGCTAGGCGGTCTTCGATGGTGCGCACCGTGCCGCGTTCGCGCAGATGGGGTTCGTGGATGCTTTCAGCCACCGACAGCACCGGCGCACAGGGCACGTTGTGCGCCTCCAAGACACTGATCGCGGCGGCCGGATCAGCGAAACTCTGCAGCCAAGTTTCGATGATGGTGATGATTTCTGGACGCCGCTCTAGGCGTTTTTGGTCGGTGTCCCAGTCTGGGTGCGCGGCCAGTTCGGGGCGGCCTATCGCGGCACAGAGGTCTTTCCAGTGGTGCAGAAAAGCCATGATGGTGATGTCGCGGCCATTGGCACGGAACACGCCAGCCGGACACACATAAGTTAAATGACGCCCCGTGCGCTGCGGGTTGAGGCGACCCTCGGTAGCGCTGTACATGATGACGTTCACTTCATGACAGTGGTAGTAAACATCCAGCAAGCCGACGTCTAAATGTTGACCCCGACCGGTGCGATCGCGGTAGCGCAGCGCGGCCAAAATCGCCAGCGCAGCGTGCACGCCGGTGCTGACATCGCCGAGGCCCAGCAGCGGGATGAACGGTGGTTGATCGGGGTCACCAATCATCGAGGTGACCCCCGCGTAGGCCTGCGCGATGTAGTCATAGCCGGGCTTGGCCGACAGCGGCCCGGTTTGGCCTAGTGCCGAAATTGAACACAGAATCATGCCGGGTTTCAGCGCTTGCAGGGCTTCAAAACCCAGGCCCATTTGCGTGATCACACCAGGTTTAAAATTCTCTACCACCACGTCCACGTGCTGCACCATTTCGTGGACGAGGGCCAGACCCTCGGGCTTGCGCAGGTCGATGCATACGCTTTGTTTACCGCGGTTCTGTTGCACGTAATACAGGCTGCGTTCGTTATCGCGATATTTGCCTGTATACCGGGTGAGTTCACCGCCCGGGCCGGGTTCTATTTTGATGACCTCGGCGCCCATCTCAACGAGCATTCTGGTACAGGTGGGGCCCGCGAGGGCGCGCGTGAGATCGAGAATTTTAAGGCCGGCCAGCATCGGTTCCTGCATGAGAAGGACCTCTTATTGCCTGCGGTGGGGAGGGCTCCAGTATAACCACGCGCATCGCTCCACGCCCACCACTAGGCGTGCGGTTGGGACCGGCCTAAAGGCCATTTTTTGACTATCGCGTCGCACAATTCGCGCGCGTTGCTAAAGCGGCGCGTGGCCAAGTATTCCCGTGCGTACTGGACGATTTTCTTCGCCAAGCGCACGTACGGACGGGCCGACAAAAAATGCCCGCGCACCGTGTGGCCCTGCCGGACAGCCTGCACTTTGTCCGCGTTACCGGCCACGAGGTGCGCCACTGCCGTGGTGGCGACAGGCGTTGCTGATTTTTGCAGCACCACCCGAATATGTTGGGTGCTGCCGTGCGTATCGAGCTGCAACAGCGTAAATCCGCACTGTGCGGCCAGTGCCGTCAAGGTCGCGGGGTTGTACCAGTACAGATGACCTAAGTGAAAAATTTTGTTGGGTGCGTGATAGACCGCTTCGATATTGGGCACTTCCATCAGGACGCGGCCGCCGACTGTCAACAATGAATGCATGTGGGCCAAGGCCGCGCGCGGCTCGGGCAGATGTTCAAAGACATGATTAATCGTGATGAGGTGGTAGTGATCACGCTGGGTGATGTCCAACAGAAAGCCGGTGCGAACACTCGCCAGCCCCAGCTGCGAGCGCGCGAACTCGGCGTAGTGCTCGTTGGGTTCAATGCCGTCCGAGTCAATGCCCTGCGCCCGCAAAACGTAAGAAAAAAAGCCAGCCCCAGCACCGATGTCCAGCACCCGCATGCCCGCTTGGTAGTGCGGCAGAAAATCGCGGAGCCGCGCACTCGCGCGCAAGGTTTCTCGATACAAATGTTTAGGTTTGGGCTGAAACGATTTTTTGTACTGCTGACGATATTCCGCCGAATAGAACTTCTCGAGACTTTGGTTGGACGGTCGGGGATCGACCCAGACCAGACCACAGGCTCGGCACAGTACGTTTTCTAACGGTTGGCCGTGCCGGTCGCGGACCGCCAGCACGGTAATTTGCTGCCCCTCACACACCGCACACGGGATCACAGCAGTCGTTCGTAGATTTGGCGCTGGCATCAAAATTGGACTTTCAGGGTTGGCAAAAATGTGAGCGATGTCCACTCCCCCCCGATCCTGTGCCGCCGCCGCGCGCGAGTCCAGCCCCTTGCGCTTCCGTGCTATCCGCCAATGGATAATGATGGGGGCCTCCGCCTATCGCCATCACGCCGCGGCCTTAAATTAAAACATTCAAGGGGACCCACCATGGAACGCAACACAAAACTAAACCGCAGCATTAAAGGACGCCGAGCACTGGTGACAGGGGCTGCTAGTGGCATGGGGCGGGCCACCGCCCTGCTCTTCGCCGACGAAGGTGCGCATGTTGCAGTAACGGATCTGGACCCCGTGAAAGTACAGGCTGTGGTAGACCAAATTATCGCCGCCGGTGGCAGCGCCGTCGGTCATCGGCTAGATGTCACCAATGCCAGCGAGCGCCGCGCAGTCGTAGCCGATATGGTCTCCCGCTGGGGTGGCATCGACATTCTGGTGAACAACGCAGGCATCGCCCTAGAAACCACCATTGACGCCCCAGACTTCGAGGAGCGCTGGACGCGCACGTTCGATGTGCTCATTACCGCGCAAGCGCTCTTGATCCGTGACTGCCTGCCGCAACTCGTCCAAAGCGACGCCGCGCGCATCGTCAATATTGCGTCCACCGAAGGGCTAGGTGCCACCAAGGGAATCAGCCCGTATACCGCCGCCAAGACCGGGGTTATTGGGCTCACCCGTTCGCTGGCCGTGGAGTTGGGGTCGCGCGGGATCACGGTGAACTGTATCTGCCCGGGGCCCATCAACACCGGCATGACCGCCGAAATCCCTGACGAGGCCAAAAAAGAATTCGCCCGCCGGCGGGTCGCCTTGCGGCGCTACGGTGATCCCGAAGAAGTGGCGCAGATGACCTTGAGCCTCGTGCTGCCCGCAGCCTCGTTTGTCACGGGCGTCGCGCTGCCAGTGGATGGCGGGCTGACCATTCGCAACGCCTAGGCGCCGGTTTAACGCGCCGTCAAGCCAGCCGCGGCGCGCACCTACATGGGCCGGTTGGCTGAGGCGCTGACCGGTCTGCGGCAAGCTTAGCGGGGCGAACGCCGGCGAGGGGTAATCTGCTCGAAGCGCGCCCGCGAGCAGGCGCGGACGGCCCGCTAGCGCCGTTCATGCGCGCCTTTTTAGCGCCCCGACGGGGACCACCGCGGCGGCTATGCGTGACTGGACCGCGCACCTGAAACCACCCTCTGATTTTTTCGCAAACCATACACACAGCTGTTTAGCACCGTGACCCCACGTGCGCGGAAGCGTGGCTCGAGGTCGAGGATGTCTTCCGTGATGAAGCGCTCTATCGCGTACGCCCCGCCAAACAGCGCCTGCACTTCTGCCGCCGGCACCGCGAATGGCGGCCCTGACATTTCGGCTTGCGCATAATCCAAGACCATCAGCAGAATTTGGGTATTGGTTTGGCAGAGCGTTGCGAGCTGCGTGGCATAACGCCGACGCAGCGGCGCGGGTAGCGCCACCAGCGCGCCGCGATCCCACACGGCGGAGAACACCCCCAGTACGCCAGGCTCTAAAGCGAAAAAATCGCCCACGCGATAATCGATGCCGGGCGCGGTGTAATGCACAAAACCGGGGCTCACATGGCGCTGCGGGCTTAGTCCGGCTTCTTCAAAAAAAGCCTCCGCGGCGGTTTCGCACAGTTCGACGGCGACCACCGCATGCCCCTGATCGCGCAACCAGAGTAGGTCGAGACTTTTGCCCGCGAGCGGCACAAAAACGCGCGACTCCGCAGGCAGCGCCAGCCGCGGCCAGCAATCGATGAGTTGCGGGTTAACCATCGGCAAGTGGAAGCCAATTTCATTTTTGGCCCAACGTTCACGCCAAAACCCCGGTTCCATCGCGCTGTTACTCGCTTAAAATCATGCAGGTTGCGGTGGCCTGGGCGTAGAGCTTGCCCGCGCCGTCGCTCAAAGTACCGTCGGCCACGCCTAACTGGCGCGAGAGATTAGTGATCCGCGCTTCGGCGACGAGATCCAACGCTAAGGGCAAGGGGCGAAAATATTTCACGTGCAAATCGATGGTGGTGGCCAGCCTCCCCGCCGCCAGCGCGGTGTGGATTGCGCAGGCCGTGACCGCATCCAGCACCGTCGCCGCAAAACCACCATGCACCGGCCCGGCAGGGTTCGCGTGCTGGATTTCGGCACGCGCCGTAAACTTGGCATAACCGTGTTCGGCGACCACACAACGCATCGGAATTACCTCGTACATACTGGGATATGGCGTTTCACCGGCCATCATCGCCTGCACATACTCAAGCCCGGTCATTTCGTTCATCGGTTTCATTGGTTTCCTGCATAGGTTGCGCGGGCGGCCACGACGCCCACTACCAGCGGCGTAATCGCCGCCGGTGGGCGCGGGCTATTGAGCCGCGTCAGTGGGTAGCGGGTAGAACCGTGGTGCCACTCGCGGTCGACGGCAGCCAAGAGGTGAAGCTGCTGGGCCACTGGGGCGGCTTACCCACCAGCGCGGCATTCACGCCAGCCTGCGCGCCGCCTTGGACCAATTCAGCAAAAATTTCCGTGGCGTCGCCGTGCGCTACCAGCGCCGCCAACTGGTTAGAGTCGGCGTTCCACACCAAGCCGGCGCGCGCACTCACCTCAGACAGTGGCGTGTAGCGCGACAGCACAAAGAACAGCGGTCCCTCCTGCTGCAATTTGTCGGCGGTGCGCAGCAGTTGCAGGGTCTCTTCGTAGTGCGTACCCAGCAACGCGCTCAGACGTTGCTTAACCATGGGTTGCTCAAACAAATGGACTTGATTGGGATCGAAACCCACCAAGGGTTTTAGCAACGCCCACATCAAGTCGCGCTGGGAAGGCAGCACCAACAAGGGCACGGCACAAGCGCATAAGAGCCACGCCGGCAGTAAAAGAACGGCGTAGCGCGCCCGCGTGAGCAAGACGTTCAGCTCTTTAACTTACCGGTGAGAAAATCATCGATGGTCGCCGTGACAATCACCCGACCTTTGCTGTCGAGCACATCGAAAAGCTTGCCATCGACGGCCTGCACGCTGAAAAACACCACAGCACCCTGCGGGCCGCCGTATTCCATGTGAATATCACCACCGGCATTTTGCGCAAAATGTCCTACTTGGCGCACCTTGTGCACCGTCTCGGTGGCGCTGGTTTCCACCACGTGATGCTCCCCTTCCAGCACCAACAGCGTGGTGGGCCCTAGGTGCCGGTGGTAGTGGCAGTACGAATTGGGTTCCCACTTCGAGAGGAAATCGATGCGGCCGGTCTCGGGCTGCACGGCCAGCACCGCGACCCAGTAGTCAATGGGGTACTCAAATCTCGGCGTGCCTAAGATGCGTTGCCATTCAATGGATTCCGTCTTGTAAGCAGACGAAAAGGCGCTGGGGTTGACTGCAACGTTCATACGAGATGCCTCTAAAAATTGACTTGAGACGCGGATTGTCCACCCTCTCACCTCGATTTCGCAATCAGCGGCGGGCAGTACTGGGTGGCTGTGCCGCCTCAAAGCGCGCGGCCTCAGCGCGGCACGCAGGACCCATGCCGTTGCCGGGCCGCCACAAAAAAACCTAGTTCGGAACGGGTTGATCGCACGCTGTGGAATACCCGCTAGGTCGCTGGGCTTTCCAACGGCACAGAACTAGCGTCGCACCGACGCTTAGGCTTTATCCGAACCAAAACACCCGGCATCAAATACTCACGGCGACCTGGCGGCAGCGACTGCCCGCCCCCCCGAGTGCGTGGTGTACGTTTGGCTGATTATTTTTTATTGACGTCACATAGAGATTTAAGATTTCAGCATCACTGCTTTCACCGCTAGTGTGGGCAAGCTTAGGCAGATCCGAAATCTCACCGACATCCCCTCCAGTCGCATTCGCCCAAGCGCCAGGGCGCCGTCCGGAAATTGGGCACGCCTCCTCAGCAAAAGCTTAGAGAATTGGGCGCGGCAGAGTCCGGGGGTGGGCGTTGTAGCGGCTCGGCTCGCCGCCCATAGACCGATCAAAATCGCAAAATTTTGTAAAGATAATGCTCTATTAGACTGATTTTAAAAAATATCAGCTCTGACTTAAAGTAAATTTCCGGATTCGATTTCCTGTACCAGAGGCGTCTCCCACACCCCAAAAAGGCGCACAAAAAGGCGGGACACCCACAAAAAGGCGGGACACCCACGGGAAAAAAGGCGGGACACCCACAAAAAGGCGGGACACCCACGGATTGATAGAAACGGCCCGAAAGGTGGGACACCGGCCCGAAAGGTGGGACACCCACCGCAAGGCGAAAGGTGGGACACCCACCGCAATAAACGAGGCCATCGATAAAGGACACCGGCCATAGGCGAAAGGTGGGACACCCACCGCAACCCACCGCAATAAACGAGGCCATCGATAAAGGACACCCACCCCTTAAACGGCATTTCTTGTTCCCGCCACTGAGCCCAGAGGCTCCCCGGGCCAGGAATTCTCGCCACACAATCATCTAGTGACGTTAGCGTCAATTTTATTCGGCGAAACTAATTTCTCTACTACACGTAAAGCACGCCAGCTTCTTAGCCGTGAGGCGCACGAAGTGGCGTCGTCAAAACGGACGCGCAACGCCGATACGCGGCGCACTCAAAAAGCGTTAGTCTTTGGCCGTGAGCCATTACAACCCCGCCACGACCGACTTCCTCGCGCCTGAGGTGAGACGCGATCCCTACCCCTACTTTGCCTATCTGCGCGCTAACGATCCGGTGCGCTGGGTTCCCGCGATGAATGCTTTTGTGGTGACCCGCTATGCCGACATCGCCACCATCCTGCGCGACCCAGAGACATTCTCCTCGATTGCCATGCGTCGCCAGGCGCCCGGCAAAGATCCTCACGCACGTGGTGGCCAGAGCGTGATCACCAGCGATCCCCCCGAGCACGCGCGGTTACGGAAAATCCTGCAGGAAGAGTTCCGCGTGCGCCCCCTACGCGAACTCGAAACGCGGATTCGCGAACTGGTCACGACCCTAAGCGCGGCGTTAGAAACCCAAACGGCTTTCGATTTAGTGCGAGATTTCACCGTGCCGCTACCCGTGACGGTCATCGCGGAGCTGCTAGATATCGAGCCCTCCCAGCACGCGGCCTTCAAGCATTGGTCGGATTGCCTGATCAAACTGCTCAACGACCGTGCTGGCCCCGAATGGCAGCTGGCCCGCCAGGGTGTGGGCGAGCTAATAGATTTTTTCAGCGCGATCTTTATTCAACGCAGCGAAGACTTTAGCGCTCGCCACGACATCCTGAGCGTTCTGCTGCGGGCCGAGGCCGCCGATCAAATTGAGCGGCGCGAGATGATCGCCTACGCCATGTTGCTCCTCACTGGGGGCAACGAGACCACCACCAACCTCATCGGCGGCATGGTGCTGGCACTACAACAGCGCCCCGATCAATTGGCGATGCTGCGAGAAAACCCTAGCCTCATTCCGAACGCCATTGAGGAAGGTCTGCGCTATTGCTCGCCAGTCCAAGGCGTTTACCGACGAGCGATGCGCGAGGTCGAACTCGCGGGTCAGACCATCCCCGCCCAGGCCGACATCGTCGTGATGTTAGCGTCTGCCAATCACGATGAAAGCCACTTTGAACGCCCCGACTCCTTCGAGGTGACGCGCCGCACCGGCGGTCAGGTGGGTTTTGGCATGGGCATTCACCATTGTCTGGGGGCGCATCTCGGCAGGCTCGAAGCGCGCGTGGCGCTAGAGTGGTTAGTACCTCGCATCGAGCGTTTTGAACGCACGCAAGACGCAGTGGCGTGGAACGACAACTGGTTCGTACGCGGCCCGGAATCGCTGCCATTGCGCTGGAAATCTGGCTAACCCGGGCCCGCAAATGCTCTGGCGCGCCAGGACCTAGGCGCCACCTACCCCCATCCCATTTAATCCGTGACCCTGTCCACAGGGCCCTTAACCGCAGGAGAAAGACCATGACCACCGCCATTCAAACATCCACGCGCGCCGTCGACAGTGAAAGGGTAGCGACCCTAGGTTTTGACCTCGCACGCCTGCACCGGGTGCGGCCAGCCATCCGCGCGGCGATCGACGCCGGCCACTGTCATGGGGCGTCCCTGATCGTGGCGCGGCACGGACAAATTGTGCTGGATATCACCGAGGGCTATGCCGATCGCAAAGCCGGCCGCGCGTTGGGCAGCGACGCGGTGTTTGCCACGATGTCGGTGGCCAAACAATTCACTAATGTCCTGGCCTTATCGCTGGTTGAACGCGGTCTGCTCAAACTGCATGCACCTATCGCCGAATGGATTCCTGAATTTGCCAAGCTCGGCAAGGGGAAGGTT
>CAIPNE010000860.1 GCA_903866355.1 uncultured Gammaproteobacteria bacterium | reverse complement strand
CCGCAGACGCTAGCCGCTTGGGCTACCATTCATCGCGATGAGAATAGCTGCCCCTTAACCCTGCCCTGCTCTGTAGGAGAATGCCCATGCTGACTGTTCACCATCTCAATAATTCACGTTCGCAGCGCATTGTGTGGCTGTGTGAGGAACTGAGCATTCCCTATGAGTTGGTTAAGCACCAGCGCGACGCCGAGACCCTGCGCGCCCCAGACTCTCTCAAGCACGTACATGTGCTGGGCAAGGCACCGGCCATTGAACATAACGGCCAAGTCATCATCGAGACCGATGCCATCATCGAATATATTTGCAACACCTGCGCGGAGGGGCGTCTCAGCCGTGGCGTGAGTGCGCCGGATTACGGGCAATATCTGCAGTGGCTAGCCTATTCCGAAGGCACGCTGTTTCCAGGCCTTGGCGTCGATCTTATTTACGCCTGGACTGGTGGCGGCAATGACGTCCTCATGGGGTTCTTCGAGGTGGAAATCGTCAAAAACCACCAATACGTAGAAAACACGCTGCAGGACCGCGATTACATCCTGGCGTCGGGTTTCTCAGCCGCCGATATCAACTTGGGCTGGACACTAGAATTCAGCGAAGCCCGTGGGCGGTTGAAAAACCTGCCGGCGTTGCAAGCCTATCTGGTACGTTTGCGTGCCCGGCCCGGCTACGCGCGCGCCATCGAGCGCGGTGGTCCGCAAGATCTATCAGTATTTTCGGCGGGCGTGACTTGAATCCCAGCCGCCACCGGCACGGGCGTGGCGCCCAGCCCACGCCTCAACCGGTCCCAGCCCACGCCTCAACCGGTCCCAGCCGCGCCTTGCGACCATGGGCCATGACGCCCCGCAAAGGCCTCAGTTGACGACTCTCGTGCTAGTGCCCGGCCTACTCTGCGACAGTGCGCTGTGGGCGCACCAAACGCGCTACCTGGCGCCGCTGGTGGAATGTCTGGTCCCAGACATCACCCGCCACGACAGCATCGAGGGCTTGGCGCAGGCCGTGTTGGCACAAGCACCGGCGCACTTCGCACTGGCGGGTCTATCGCTGGGGGGCATTATCGCGCACGCGTTCATGGCCATCGCGCCAGAACGGGTCACCCAGCTGGCGTTGGTGGCGACCACCGCCCGCCCCGACACAGCGGAACAAACCGCACGCCGCCAGCGCCTCATCGGGCTGGCGCAACAAGGCGATTTCGACGAAATCCCGCGTGCCCTGCTGCCCACGCTGCTGCACCCCGCGCGTGTGGCAGACCCTGAGCTGGAACGCACGGTGATGGCGATGGCCAAGGCGGTCGGCGCAACGGCGTTTATTCGTCAAATTACCGCCGTGATGCACCGTCCAGACCGCCGCTCACAACTCGCCCACTATCGGGTACCCACCTTGGTGCTGTGTGGCCGCGAGGATGCCATCACCCCGCTCGTGATGGCCGAAGAAATGGCCGCGGCAATCCCGGGCAGCAAACTTGCGATCCTCGAAGAATGTGGACACCTAGCCACCCTCGAACGCCCGCAGGCGGTCACGGCGCTGCTGCGTCATTGGTTGCTCTATGTTTGAGGAGCTTGCCGCACGCAAAGTTATGCTACCTTCCACCTAGCCCTACGCTAGAACTGGGTGGAGCCAACGCTTGACGTCCTAGACTGACAGTCTTCATTGCAACCGGATCCAGAAACTCTTGAACGAAATTCTCCAATGGTGGTTCGCCAACCCGAACGTCATCCAAGTGTCATTGTTCGCTTTTGTTCTCAGCTCTTTGTGGTTGACCGAACACTTGCTTGCACCCGCAAACCTGCCCAACAAACTACAACACACGGCACTCAACGGCGTGTTTGTGCTCTCCGCACTGCCCATTCAAATCACCATGATGGTGTTCTGTTTAGCGCTCTCAGTGTGGACTAGCGAGGTGCATTGGGGGCTGGTCTAT
>CAIPNE010000859.1 GCA_903866355.1 uncultured Gammaproteobacteria bacterium | reverse complement strand
TCGGTGAATGCATGCAAGCTGCCGTCAGCTTTTGCAATTCGCTGCAGCGAATGCTGCGTCAATTCAAGTGAAGACAACTTGCCCTCATCGAGGAGGGTCCTGAGTTCGGTCAAACCCAGCCAAGACAGTGACATGTCCAAACTCCTTTGAGATTGCAAAGCAATTATTTTGTCAGTCCATTATGCCCATATTTATTACACAGACCGAACCAGTCGGACGCTCAGCCAAAGCAATATATTCCGTACAGAATCCGTTGGTTTTGTCGCTGAAACAATCAAGCAGCCGTCCTTGTCGGCCCCGACGCCTTGACGCGCCATGCGGCCATCGATGAACGTGGCCGGGTGTCCTGCAAGAGCAAGCGGTGCACAAGTTCAGCTTTTGATGAAAAGAACTTGATAGGAAGCGCTTGCACCCTGGCCATGCAACGGCACACTGATGAGACGCGTAGTGCGAGATGAGCGGCGTGCCGCCGCCAGCGCTGTCGCGGGCTGAGAGCCCTGTCCTGCTGAACGCCGAGCACCTGCCTAGCAAGTGATCCACGCGCCAAAGCAGCGCGTGGACTGTCGAAGGGAACCTGTGTCTATCAACGAGGAGAACCGAATGAAGCACTTCCGCAAAGCCCTGATCGGCGCCGTCACCGTCGCCTGGAGTCTGTCGGCTGCCGCCCAACAGACCTGGTATCCAAGCAAGTTCGGCGCCGCCGACGAGATCGGCGCAGCCAACTATCTGACACCGGCCCTGGCGCTGGCGGCCGCCAAGCTGGTCAAGACCGGCAAGACCTATTCGCTGGGCATCACCGTCAACACCACGACCCCGGCCTTCCCGCCACGCACCTGCTCGATCTACATCGTGCAACCTGGTCAGCAAGGCGGCTCCGAAGGCCTGGGGCCGACCAAGACCACCTACAACGACGACATCCTGAACTGCTGGAACGGCATCGGCACGCAGCTCGACGGCCTGGGCCACATCGGCGTCGGCGAGCGTTACTACAACGGCAACAAGTGGCAGGACTTTGCCGGCATCGCCGGCCTGAAGAAGCTGGGCACCGAAAAGATCCCGCCCTTTGTCGCGCGCGGCGTGTTGCTGGACATGGCGGCGTATTACGGCGTCGACATCGTCAAGGAGGGCACCGCCTTCAACACGGCCGAGATCGAGGCCGCGGCCAAGAAGCAGGGCGTCGAAATCCGCCAAGGCGACGTGGTGATCTTCCACACCGGCTGGCTGAGCATCATCGACAGCGATCCCAAGCGCTTCGGTTCGGTCGAACCCGGCCTCGGCCGCGACGGCGCACGCTATCTGGTGTCCAAGAACGTGGTGGCCGTCGGCGCCGACACCTGGGCAGTCGAGGCCATCCCGTTCGAGCAGGGCGCCGGTGTGTTTGAGGTGCACCAGATCCTGCTGCCGATGGGCGGCACCTACATTCTCGAGAACATCAACACCGCCGAGCTGGCCAAGGACAAGGCCTGGGAGTTCATGTTTGTGCTGGGTCAGAACAAGTACCAGGGCTCGGTGCAGTCGATGATCAACCCGGTGGCGATACGCTGATGCGCTGAACACTGGCCGCAGGGCCGGTTCACGCCGGCCACCTGCCCTCGCGGGACGCCCTGAGGCGGCCCGCTGCCGTTCAGGATCGGGTTCTCGTTGCGAAGGCGGTCAGGCTTGGCGCGATGCTTGGCGGACTCGGCACGGCGAATGCTGAACTTCCGCATGCGCCGGGATGGCGCACCGCGATGCCGGTCCTGGTGCGGTGGCGCCCTGCCCGCCACACCAGTCTGGCGCTATGCACAAGCCTGATGCCAGATCACCGGTGGGCTCACGCTGCATCGCAGTCAGACGGGCGCCCAGACCGAGCGACAACAGTGGGTCGGTTGCGGGCCTTTGCAGCTTGTCGAGCGTCTTCCTGCATGATGTAGCGCACCAGCACATTGGTATCTAGGCCAATCATCGTGCAGATGATCTACGCGATGCAATGGTTTGGTTCATGTCTTCAATTGAGACTGACTTGCTTGCCTTGCAAAACATGTGTTTCAACTCGGTCACAGAGCGATCGGCAGCCATGAACAAGAATTGACCAGGCTCCAACTCGACAAATTCGACTCGATCACCGGCGTCCACCTGCAGTGACCGCCGAACGCTTGAGGGGATGGTGATTTGACCTTTGCTCGTCACGGTTCCGGGCACGATGGCTTCAAAGACAAGCGCAATGAGGATAACTTTTTCAAACGCCCATCAGCCGCGCATTGACGGCATCGCTCAGCCGCGCGGCGATCTTGTTGTAGCCGGCCATGTTGGGGTGTATCTCGTTCAGCCAGTCGTTGCTGGTTCCTACGTCGGACGGGTTGGCCGGTAGCAATGTGTGGCGCGTATCGACAACGTGGAAGGCCGGCAACTTTTTCCCCGGGGCGCCGCGGTCACTGTCCAGCGCCAGCAAGGCTTCGGCCAGGCGGTCGATCAGCCTGTCGGCGATGCGCTGCTGCAGCGACACGCCCAAGGCCGAATTCTTGAAGATCGGCCACAACCATGGCCCCTTGATGGCGACCGTGCCGAGAAATCGCCCCGGCGCGTTGCGTGGCGTCACGTAGTCGTAGGTATGCAGGAAAGCTGGCGCGCCCTGGCTCAGACCACCCACGGCATCGCGCAATTCGACGATGCGCTTGTAGCCGTCTTGGATGTTGGACAGCAGCTTGCCGAGCCGGGTTTCATCGATGTAAGCGACCGGATCCTGTGGGTTTACGCCCGGCGATGGCGCGACATGGATCAATTCGGCAGCAGCGTCGATCAAGTCATTCCCTCCCCCGCTGAGCAAGAGTGCATCAAATCGGGAACAGAAGTTCTTCTGCGCGAGGAACCTGACCAAGTCTTTGTGGTCGCTCAACTCCGACATATGGCGGATCGTGTCACCGGGGTAGGCCAAGTTCAGGATCAGCGTCCAGCGCGCCAACCTCAGCCCGTACAGCAGGTTGGATGACGGTATCGCGGCGATCGTGAACCACGAGTCGCCCTCCGCCAGCAAGTGCCACGTGTAGTCGGGGTCATCGGGTTGCAGGTTGTGCTCGCCAACGCCAATGTCGCGCGGATTCAGCACGTCGGGTGGCAGCGCAGGAAACGTGTTTTGTATCGGCATTGAAAACTCCTGTAGGTCACAGCAAGCGCGGCGCGACCACCGCCCGCGTCGTCGGCGCATTCTGGGTCGCCCACGGATCACCCGGAACCCCCTGACCGCTTGCCAGTCCCTAGTACGCCGTCTGACGCAGCGATCCCAGTCGACAGCGCCGTCGTCAGGATGAGGCTTGTCTGCGCAACTCAATGCCTTGGAGGCATAGTGTTTCCAAACGCCCATTTGCCTGACCACCAGGCAGATCACGACCTTGGTCAGGCGGACGATGGACAAGCTGCTGGCGCCGACCTTCGCGCCGGACAAGCGAGTGGCTCAGGTCAAGGAGACCTTGCAATGCAGCGCCCAGGCGCTGCGCATCGCCGTCAACGACGATATCGGCGTGCCCGACCGGTTCTTGGCGGCGCTGCCCGCGGCGCTCAAAAATTGACGCCAGGGTGGCCATCCTCAGCTTGCACTCGAGAGAGGACCGGCGGGTCAAGAAGGCGTTTCAGTCGGGCGAGCGTTCGGGCGTCCATGCCCGTTTGGCGCCCGAGCTGATCCGGCCGTCGCTAGACGAGCGGCGAGCGAACCCGCGGTCGACCTTGGCCACGCTGCGCTGCGCGGTGAGGGCTGCTGCGCAGGGACCCGCCGGCCAGTAGGGGTTGCGGCGTCTGGTCTCCGACGAGACAAGCAAACATCGTGGGTCGCGGCTT
>CAIPNE010000858.1 GCA_903866355.1 uncultured Gammaproteobacteria bacterium | reverse complement strand
TGCATTTCGCAAACGCCCTTTGTGACGATGACCAACGGTGGCCATGGCCTAAGCCTACTGCACCCGATCGATGATACCGCTGCCAGGGTGAGTCATCGCACGACCAAAGGCGCACCGAAGGCCGCCGAAGGCCCGCTGCTGATAGCCGCCAGTACGCTTGCGCCGCACTCCGGCCGCCACGTGAGTGGTGCGCATTTTCGCCACCTCGATTCCCCGTGGGAAGTGCCGGTCCACTGCCATAAGTTCAACGGCAAGATCGAGCGTCCTAAAATTGCGAATGTCGCGTTAGACGCCGCTCAAATTGAGTGCCTACTGGCCGGCGCGGGCATGGAACTCATCCCAGCGGAATTACGCGGGGCGATCGTCGCGGCTTGGGATTTCAGCGCCAATATCGCTGACAACGCAGCGTCTACGCATATTGTGGAAACCAGTCCCAATCGGTTGCACGCGGTGGGCATCAACCTGCCGGTGCGCGGCGTGACGGGCTTTAATTGGTCTTCGGACTACATGAGTTTTCGCCACGCGCCGCAAGAATACGGCGCGATCCACTTCCACGACGAATCCGTAGACGACGCTCGCTGGACGCCATCGTTTACGTTCAAAGTGCCCAAGACGCTCAAGAGCGGCGTTTATGCGGCACGCCTGCGCGTCCAAGGTTCTACCAGCGCTGAGTGCGAAGACTATGTGCCGTTCTTCGTGCGTCCGCCGGCCGCAGGTCCTACCGCGCGGATTGCGCTGGTGATGGCGATGCACAGCTACCTGGCTTACGCCAACGATAACCTCAGCGTGAATTCGGTGATTGCCCAATTGTTAACCGGGCAAGTGCCATTATTGCAACCCGGGGATCTCCTGCTCAATAAAGAGCGCGGCTATGGTCTGGGTACCTACACCAGCTATCGCGATGGCTGGGGGGTCAATATTTCCTCGCGCCTGCGACCTATTCTCAATATGCGCCCCAAATATATCCACGTGCTCTCGCCGTCGCTGTGGCAGTTCAACGCCGATTTGCATTTGGTCGATTGGCTCTACGAAATGGGCTACGAGGTCGACATCCTCACCGATGAAGATGTCCAACGCGAAGGCGTCGCATTGCTCAAGCAGTACCGCATTGTGTTGACCGGCCACCACCCGGAATACATGTCTGAACAACAAATGCAGGCCTATCAGGATTACCAGCAGTGTGGTGGCCGTTTCATGTATTTGGCGGCCAATGGTTTCTACTGGATTTGTCAGCCTCACCCGGAGAATCCCAACATTGTGGAGGTGCGCAAAGGTGATAACGGCACCCGCGCTTGGACCATCTCGCCGGGCGAATATTGCAATGCCTTTGATGGTAAACACGGCGGGCTATGGCGGGTACGTGGCCGCGTCATGAGCAAACTGCTCGGCGTGACTTTCACCTCTTTTGGCCTGACGTATTCGTCCTACTATCGGCGCGCACCCGACAGCGAACTGCCGGAATGCAACTGGATGTTTCGTGGCATTGGGCGCAATGAACCCATCGGCAACTTTGGTTTGGTGGGCGACGGCGCGGCGGGTTTGGAGTTGGACCGCTACGACTTGGAACTTGGCACACCGCATCGCGCTTATCTGCTGGCGAACTCCGAAGGCCACTCAGATATGTACGTCTCGGTCACCGAGGAATCCACCTTTAATGCGCGTGGTTATATCCCCGGCGGGACCGGCGATAACAACCCGAACACGCGTGCCGACATCGTCTACTACAAAACACCGGGTGACGGCGCGGTGTTTTCGGTCGGGTCCATGGCGTGGTGCGGTTCCTTGTCGCATAACGAGTACAACAATAATGTCTCGCGCCTGATGCGTAACACTATCGATGGTTTCCTCAAGCCCGGGGCCTTACCGTGACGGCGCGCCGTAAACCGACCGAAGTCCCTTTTAAGCCTGCCGAAGTCGCCCTGAAGCGGGATGAAAACTGGTGGCTGCACCCGGTCTTGCGCGGCCAGCAGTCGCTGCCGCTCAACGCCGGCGCCGGCGCCATGCCGCATCGTTGGGTGCGCTCAGATGGCACGCTTGAAACCCCGGAAGTGCAGCTGGAAGTAGACAGCCCCTACGCCGACTTTGCCAAAATTCTCTATCGCCTGAACAGCAACCGGCCGGGCCCCGTGCGCGGCTTTTATGTCATCGTCGAGATTGAGCAAGGGCGTTTTGCGGTGGGTCAGCTGTGCGCCGATCCGGCGCTGCCGGTGCAGTTATTCGAAGATCTGGTGTACACCAGCGAAGTGCAGGCCAGAACCAAAGCCGCCGAATTGCGGGCGGCTAATCCCGGTATTGTGGCGCTATGAGTCTCGGGGTAGAGGTTCAAACCCACCCACGGGCAGACGGCGACGTGCTGGTCTTTGTGCTCCATGGCCGCACCACACTGAACGTCATTGGCAGCGAATCGCTGCGCGCGGGTGCGGCCACTATTCGCCACGCGGCGGCGAGCCCCTCAGTGCGTTGCGCGGTGCTGGCAGGCCCCACACCCGGCAGTTTTATTGGGGGCGCGGATCTCAAAGAACTCGGTGCCCTCACGGCGGCAACCGCCGAGGCGTTTATCCGCAGCATCCACGATTTTTGCACGGCCCTGCGCGAATTCCCCACCCCCGTCATCGCCCGAATTGCTGGACATTGTTTGGGCGGTGGCTTGGAGATCGCAGCCGCTTGCGATCTGCGTGTCGCGGCCAGCGACAGCCGCTTTGGCATGCCCGAAGTACGGGTGGGCGTGCCCTCGGTGATCGAAGCCGCCTTGTTGCCCACGCTCATTGGCTGGGGCCGCACGCGCGAATTACTCCTGCGTGGACATCTCATTGATGCCCAGACCGCACAGGCGATTGGCCTGGTGGAACAGGTGGCGAGCCCGGCGACGCTCGATGCCGCCCTGGCGGTCGTCGTCGACGACATTCTTGCTGGCGCTCCCGGTGCTATTCGGGCCCAGAAAAAACTGCTCCAGCGCTGGGAGCAGTTACCGCTGGAGGAAGCGATTGAGGCGGGCGTTGCGGCCTTCGTGGACGCCTACCACACGACCGAACCCGCCACTTACGCGGCCCGGTTTTTTGCCCGCCGCGCGCCGTGACGCCTCCCATTACTTTCTAAGACAGGAGACCGACCGATGCTTAGCCAGCCGCTTTTCGTGCTGAATGCTTTGGTGTTGCGGGGCGATAGTTCGCCACCAGAGGGTGCGCGCCGGGCGCGACCTGGCTACAACGTCAATCGGGCTGGCGAGGGTATTGAAGACGCCACCACCCGCGATCGCACCTTGGCGATGTCGCCCACGCCGCAACTCGAGTGGGAAGCCTATGACGAGTATTGGCGCAAGGTGCATGGCCCTAAAATTCTGCATCCCGATGGCCCGAACGACCAGCAAACCGGCGTGCTGACCTATTATCTACAGCAGCACCGCCTACCGGCCGGGCCCTCTAGCCAGCGTGCCCCGCCTTATGCGCCGCCGCTCGATGCTCAGGGCTTGTTGCCGCGGACGCCGGCCGCGAGTTGCGCCGAGCATGTGCGCCCGGCCTTCGATGGTATGGCGCAGCTGGGCTACCGTACGCGGGCCGATTTGGAAGCCTTCTTTGCGACGGAGGGTACCAAGTACGGCGAGAAAATCATGCCGGACGAAGCCGTGTTTATCCGCGGTTTTGCCTTCCATGTGGCCGAAGAACATGTGGTGATCCAGCGTGGCGACCGCCGCCGCGATCCGGTCATTTTGACCAAGCTGCACCAGCGCGCCAGCGGCTTGTCGCGGGAGGAGTTTCGCGGACGCTGGATGGCCCAACATGCCGATCTCGTGCGCAGCTTGAACGGCGGGGCAGGTTTGGTGCGGCGTTACGCGCAACTGGTGAACATCGGCCGTGAGGGCGACACGCTGTTTGATCCGGTGGGCGATTGCTACGACGGAATCGGCGTTTATTCGTTCGCTAACATGAACGATTGCGAGGACTTCGTGGGCGGCGCCGACCATGCCGCGTTGGTGGCAGACGAACGCCACTTCGCGGCGGAGTCCGGTTTTTTCACGACGCTTAATTACGTTATTCGCGATCTCACGACCTAGTGCGTGTGGACGCCTAGTTTTTGAACGAGGGGCAGATAGTGCGGAAGTCTTTGCTGAACATGAGCTTTATGACCAACTTGGTCTCGCTGCTGATTGCGGTGGTGGGATATTTTATGCCGCACTACGGCGACCTCGTGACCGCCGCTGGGGTGTTTGCGCTCTCGGGCGCCATCACCAACTGGCTCGCGATCTACATGCTGTTTGATCGGGTGCCCTATCTGTACGGATCGGGTGTTATTCCGATGCGCTTCGAAGAATTCAAAGCGGGGATTAAACATCTCATCGTGACGGAGTTTTTTTCGCGCGTGCACATCGAGCGGTTTTTTAACCAGTCTGGGGTGAGTTCCGCCGAAGCGCTGAGCGCACGTATCGACTTTGACCGCGTGTTTGTCTCGCTGGTAGACGCCATCGCCGAGTCGCCCATGGGCGGGGCGCTCAATATGATGGGCGGTCGCCGGGCGCTGGAACCGCTGAAAGACCCCATTGTGGCCAAGCTCCGCGGGGTGCTGGCGGAACTGGCGGCGACGCCCGGCGGCGCGGGGGAGGGGGACTTTACCGACGGCTTAGTTGCCCAAGTCGAGAAAATTATCGATAGCCGTCTCGCCGAACTGACGCCCCAGAAGGTCAAGGAAATCGTCGAAGAAATGATCCGCCGCCATCTGGGTTGGCTGGTGTTGTGGGGTGGTGTGTTTGGCGGCTTGATCGGTCTGGCGGTACAGTTGATCGAGCGCTGGCAGGCGTAGCCCGCTGGCGCACCGCGTTAGGCGGATGCGTGCAAGCTCACCAACCAATCAAAAAACGGCTGCGACTTTTTAAGCCTAGTTTAATCAGCTGCGCTAGCAAAATGCTCAGGGCTAATACCGTGAGTGCCGTCAGCACGAAAGTAAAAAAGCCTGGTAGCACTTGGGCAGCATTCAGCACGCCGCTCCGCTTAAGCAAGACCAACACCCACGGGTGCAGAAAATAGATAGCGAAGCTCAGCGTGGCAAGATAATTTAAGCCCGGAATATCGCGTTGTTCGTAGCGATTGAGCAAAGACAACAGAAACAAACACAGGACTAGTTTCTGGATCAGGATGATATCTAGGCCGGCAAACGAAAATATTTCGTTTTTGTGAAAATTGCCAAAGCCGGGTTCTAGGATGGCTTGCCCAACGGCCAGTGCGAATACCCCGATCCCCAGTGCTACCGTTTTGTTCTCGAGGAATTTAAACAGCCGCACTCGCTCGGTCGAACACATCATGCCAGCCAAGTAAGCCGGCAAATAATAAATCACCGAATGCACGGGTGAAAAATTGCCCGTGGGCCGCCTTGCCAGCAGCGCCAACCCCAGAAAACTCACGAAAATAGCCAGTTGAGTGCCGCGCGAGAGGGTCGTCTGCCAGACAAACAGGGGTGCTAGAAAAAAAATTATCATGATAAAAGGGACGTACCAGTAAGCCGTAAACAGCTCGCCGGTCCACAAGTGGCGCGCGGCCAGCGCCAGATATTCTGTCCAGCCGGCCACCCAACTGGCCGCCAGCGCTGGGCTGCTGGGGTCGGTTCCGGGATATGCGGTAAATAACAGGAGGCCGGCCACAGAGAGGATTAGGTACGGCAAGAGAACGTATTTTATTTTCTGGCCGATAAACCGCGCATAGGCGAATTGGCGAGCATTCAAATGATGAAAAAGAAATCCTGAGATAAAAACAAACAGCGCCGAGCC
>CAIPNE010000857.1 GCA_903866355.1 uncultured Gammaproteobacteria bacterium | reverse complement strand
GCATGGGCATGCCGACTGTGCCCGCCGATTTCCATCAGGAGGCGATTGAACAACTCATTCGGCTGGAGCACCGCTGGGTGCCCAACCAGCCCAATACGGCGCTGTATATTCGGCCCGTCATGATTGCCACCGAAAAGGCTTTGGCAATCCGCGCGCCGCGTGAATTTCTCCACTACATCATTTTGAGCCCAGTGAGCCCCTACTTTGCGGGTGGCTTTGCGGCGGTGGCGGTCTACGTGAGCGACGACTACGTACGCGCAGTCCGCGGTGGTACCGGTGAAGCCAAGACCCCCGGCAATTACGCCGGCAGTATTGCGGCCACCGAAATAGCATTGGCCAAAGGCTACCAGCAGGTGTTGTGGCTAGACGCCGTGGAACGGCGCTACGTGGACGAGGTGGGGGCCATGAACATTGCCTTTGTTTACGAGGGCAAACATTTGCGCACGCCGGCTTTATCGGGCGCTATTTTGCATGGTGTCACGCGTGAATCTTTGTTGGTTCTGGCGCGCGATTTAGGCTACACCACCAGTGAGGAGCGCATCGATTTCGCCGAAGTGCTCGCCGATATTAAAAGCGGCCGGATTACCGAAGTATTCGGTATGGGCACGGGTGCCGTGATAGCCCCAGTAGCGCGTCTGGGCTACCTTGGGCAAGACATCGCGATCAATGGTGGGGAGCCGGGCCCGGTCGCCCGCCAATTGTTCGATGAATTAACCGGCATCCAATATGGTCGCCGACCCGACCCCTACGGTTGGACCCGGACGCTCAGCGTTTAGGCGGGATCTAGGGGCGGTTTTAGCCGCGGCAGCGGTTTTTACTGCGGCCGTGTTACAACGACAAAGAAGGAGGTCTCAATGGGATATTCAGTCATGGTAGAACGCACCGTTGCGCTATCGCGCGAGAAAGTGTTCGCAACTCTGATGGACTTTGGCGGCATCATGAAACTCCTGCCAGACATGCTGGAAACCTGCCGACTGGAAGGTAGCGGCGTGGGCGCGCTGCGCCACATCACCTTAAAGGGTACGCCGGGCAGCGTGGTCGAGCGGCTCGACGCCGCTTACGACGGGCATTTATTTTCCTACTCCATCGTGGCCGAGTGCCCGCTACCCTTTGAGCACTACCACGCGGTGGTGATGCTAGAAGATGCAGCCGGCGGCGGTTGTTTCATCCGTTATGGCAGCAATTGGGTCGCCAAGGGCCTGCCGCACGCGGAAGTCGTGGGAATGGTGTCGGGCTTGTATAACGGCATCATCGACGCCATCGTTAAAGCGGGCTAAGTCTCGCGGCCTACCTGCCCGGTCATCAACGATGGCCGGGCAACTACCCGGCATCGCCTCATGCGATACCGGGTAATCCTCACGCGTCCTCAGCGAAATGCTGGCATCACTTCCTTGGCAAACAACTCTAGCGAACGGGTGCCCTTCTTGGGGTCGAGTCCCGGAAACTGGCTGTCCATGATGAAGTCCGTGCACTGATATTTGGCGCAGAACTTTTCCATTTTTCGAGCTATCTGATCGGGTGTGCCGATCATGAGTTCTTCGGCCAAAGGCGAATGACGGATATCTTCTGCGCGGGTGATCGGCAGCGGCTGGTCGTCGCCTTCTGCGTCATTGGCTTCGGACAGAATATCCTGATAGAAATCGAATAAGTGGAATAGGTGATCTTGGCATTCCGCCCACGCTTGATCCTCTGTTTGCGCGCAGTACACCATGCGCAGCTGGCAGATGTTGAAGTCAGCGGGGTTGCGCCCACATTCCTTCAGGGTCTCGACATACAGCGGGGCTGGATCCGGGCCGAGGGTCGCCATCAGGTGGAAGCCGGCTTCTGCCGCGCGCTTGATAGCTTTAGGTCCTCGCGCACCAATCCAGATTGGCGGGTGAGGCTGCTGCACCGGCTTCGGCGAAAGCGTCATGCCTTTCACTTGGGTGTATTTGCCGTCGAAGGTGACGTTGTCTTCGGTGAACAGGCGAGTCATGAGGTCGATGCCCTCGCGCATGCGCGAGCCCCGCTCGCTACGGTTCATGCAGAAGGCGTTCCACTCGTGATACGAGTAGCCTTGGCCCAAGCCTAAGTCGATGCGCCCGTTAGAGAAAATGTCGGCGCAGACGGTGTCTTCGGCGGCACGGGCGGGGTGTAGGAAGGGCAGCAGCAGAATGAATGTGCCGATGCGGATAGTGCTGGTGCGGGTGGCGATGGCCGAGGCCGTGGCCATTAGCGCTGGGTTATACCCATCCTCGGTAAAATGATGTTCGGTCAACCAGACGTTGTCGTAGCCCAACTCTTCGGCGCGGACGATTTGGTCCAGGATGGCGCTGTAGAGTTCTGGGAACGGCCGTCGCCATTTAACCGGGTTGCGAAAATCTTCCATGAAGCCGAAGCGCATAATCTGTCTCCTAGTAGAGTGGGTGGT
>CAIPNE010000856.1 GCA_903866355.1 uncultured Gammaproteobacteria bacterium | reverse complement strand
CGCCGCCGAGCAGGCACGCGGCCGAACAAATCACGCACCACCACGCTGGTCCCCACCGGATGCGGCGCCGGCACCGGCTGACCCGGCACCCCGTGTGCGTTAGTCATGACCTGCCAGCCATGTGCTTGGGCGGCGATGCGCGAGGTCAATTGCAGATCACTGACGGCCCCGATGGCGGCCAACGCCTCACCCCGAAAGCCCAACGTGACCAGCCGGGCCAGTTCCTCACTGGCGCGCAGCTTACTGGTGCAATGCCGGCGCAGGGCCAAGGCAAATTCAGCCGGCGGGATACCCCGGCCGTTATCACGCACCAGAATGCGCTCGCAGCCGCCCGCGTCAATTTCGATATCAATGCGTGTGGCCCCGGCGTCGAGGCTGTTTTCCACCAGTTCCTTAACGATGGAAACCGGCCGTTCAACCACCTCACCGGCCGCAATCTGGTTGATCACGGTGTCTTCGAGGGCGCGAATTTCAGGCGAGTTCATGGGGCGAAGTGTAACGCGGTGTCACGCGCCAGTTCAGGGGATCTGCAGCAACTCGCCCACACGCACAGTGTCGGTATCTAGATTATTGGCTAGGCGAATCCGCTCCGGACTCACCGCGTAGTGCAGCGCGATCCCCGAGAGTGTTTCCCCGGGATTCACCCAGTGCTGGTGCCCCGCGTCGCTCGGCGCTTGCGCTGAACGTTCGGCCGTCACCCCGTGCTCGTCAAAGTAACTCATGATGCCGTCGCGGATAGCGCCGGCCAATTTCTGCCGAAAGGCGCGATTGCCGAGGCGACCCTCTTCTTCCGGGTTGCTGATGTAGGCGGTTTCGACCAACAAAGAAGGAATGTCGGGCGACTTCAACACCATAAAACCCGCCTGCTGGATTCGTCGATAGTGCAGCGGCCCAATTTGTCCTAAGGCGTTCAGCACACTCCCGGCCACCTCCATGCTGGCTTTGAGAGAGGCGGTTTGCGAGAGATCCAGCAGGACGGATTTTAACTGCGCATCTTTGCCATCGAGGGTGAGACCGCCGACGAAATCTGCGGCATTTTCCTGCTCCGCTAACCAGCGCGCGGCCTCGCTGCTGGCCCCGGTACGCGACAATACAAACACCGAGGAGCCACGCACTCGCCGGTCGCGAAAGGCATCCGCATGGATCGACACAAAAAGATCAGCGCCCTTGGCGCGCGCCCGCGTCATTCGCTCACGCAGCCCAATGTAGTAATCCCCGTCGCGCGTGAGCACCGCACGCATACCCGGCTGACGGTCGATGAGCGCTTTCAGTTCACGCGCCACGGCCAGCACCACGTCCTTCTCGTGGCTGCCACCGGCCCCAATAGCCCCCACATCGTCGCCGCCATGGCCGGGGTCGATGACCACCACCACGCCGTCGCGTCGCCACGCGGGGAGACTCGACTTGGGCGCGGCAGTAGCCGCCGTGCCGGCGACAACCAAAGCCGCCGTCGGCGCAGCGACGAGCGGGCGTTCGGGTTGGGGCTGAGTTTGCCGAGTTTGTTGAGTTTCAGCTGGGGCCGGGGCCGGCACCCGTGCCACCCTCGGTGCCCCAGGCGGGAGCTCCGGTTCTAACAAGTCCACCACCAGCCGGTGGCCGTAGGGAGCTGTTGGCGGCAGTAGGGCTTGCCGGATAACCAAAGGTTGGGTGAGTTCCAACACAATCCGCAGCCCCTGGTCGCGCGCCGCGTAGCGCAGCGAACGAATACGGCTGTCGGGGGAGAGCACCAAAGGGAGTGCGTTGGTGTGCGCCGTCTGAGGCAGATCAATGACCAAGCGATCTGGCCCGTGGACGCGAAAAATCTCGAAAGCTGCCGGACCTGATAAATCAAAAATCAGCCGGGTCCGATCCGGTGCCGGCCAAGTTCGCAGCGTGAGGAGTTCCGTGGCGGAAACTCCAGCCACGCTGAACATCACCAGCAAGAAAATCGGGATACGCATGGCGCGGACAGCCAGTCTCAAAAGTCGCTTGGCGTTTTGTAGCGTTTGTCGCCAGACAATTCAAGCTAAATGTCGAAACACTTCCTACCAAGCTGATATAAAAAACTTTTTCAGTGCTACATAAAGTGTTTTGTGAAGATTTTCGTCAGGACATTCCAAGCTGATTTTCCGGGTTTCACCCGCGCCTATCTGCCAGTGGATGGCCCACGTGGCCAACGGCAGCGCATGGGCAGCCCGCGAAGGCCACTCAATAAGACACAACGCATCGCCGGCCAAAAAATCATCGAAGCCGAGATAATGCAGTTCGTCCGGGTCGTTAATGCGATACAGGTCGAAATGATGCACGCTCAAGCGAGGTAGGTCATAGCTCTCAACCACCGTAAAGGTGGGACTTTTGACGTGGCCGACGTGGCCCAATGCGCGCAAAAAGCCGCGGGCGAAAGTGGTTTTACCCGCCGCGAGGGGACCTTCCAGCAGGACCAACATGCCGGGCTGGGCGCAGGCCGCCAACACCCCAGCGAAACTCAGGGTCGCGGCTTCGTCGGCCAGCGTGAGGTGGATAACCGCCACGGTGCGCGCCGGCTTAGTTAGCCAACCGCCGCAGTTCCGGCAGCAGATCGCTCGCCAGAAGGCCGCGTTCCCCAGCACTGGCAGCCGCGTCACCGGCGGCGGCATGGAGCACCGCGCCGCAGCGGGCGGCCTGCGCCAAAGTCAGACCTTGCGCCAGCAGCCCTGCAATCACCCCCGTGAGCACATCGCCCATGCCCCCGGAGGCCATGCCGGGATTACCCGCCATGACCACGCCGATGCCCTGTTCATCACAGACCAGCGAGCCGGCACCTTTGAGCACGAGCGCACCACCGAACCGCGCCCGCAAAGCCCAGGCGGCAGCGAACCGGTCGGTATTGATGTCACGCGCATGGGCTAATCCCAACAGCCGGGCGGCCTCGGCGGGATGCGGCGTGAGGCACCAGTCCGGCCGACAGAGGGGCTCGGCGGCCAGCAGATTAAGCGCATCAGCGTCCACCACCAACGGCCGTCCGGCGTCGCGCACGGCGCCAAACAACGCCCGGCTCCACGCGGTTTGGCCCAACCCCGGTCCAATGGCGACCACGCTCGCGCGCGCTAAGAGGGGGCTTAGGTCGCCGGCACACCTCACCGGGTGGACCATGATTTCGGGTCGTCCGGCCCCCACAGCATTGGCCGAGTCGGGGTCACAGGCCACGGAAACCAAGCCCGCACCGGTGCGCAGCGCGGCCTCGGCGGCGAGCCGCGCAGCACCCGCATAGCCCGCGGCCCCACCCACCACCAGCACATGACCAAAATGGCCTTTGTGGCTGGCCCGAGGTCGCGGTGCTAACCACTCGCGCAGCGGCGTTGTCGGCAGGCGTTGCACCAACGCCGGGGCTTGTGCAAAAGCGGCCGCCGGTAGATCCAGGTCGGTAAATTCCAACACACCAACGCGCTCCGCGGCCTGGCCCGTGAATAAACCCTGTTTGAGCCCGACAAACGTCAGGGTGACGGCGGCCGCCACGCAAGCGCCCGGCGTAGCGCCCGTGTCGGGGTTTAGCCCAGAGGGCACATCCAAGCTCAATATCGGCGTAGCGGCGGCGTTCATGGCGGTAATGGCGGCGAGAAAAGCCCCCGCCGGGGGTTGGTTAAGGCCAAGCCCAAACAGGGCGTCGACCAGCACATCACGACCCACCAGCGCGTCTAGGTCACGCCCCAGCACCGCCCCTAGTGCCAGTGCCTCGCGCCGGCACTCGGCGGCATCGGGCCCAAGCCGCGTGGCGTCCCCAACCTCCAGCAACCAAACTTCTCGCAGCGCCTGCCGTGCCGCGCTGGCCAGCACGTAGCCATCCCCACCATTGTTGCCCGGACCACACACCACCGTGAGGCGGTGGGCTTGTGGCCAATGCCGGCGCAGCGTTGACCACGCCGCCAGACCCGCCCGCCGCATGAGCGTCAGTCCGCTCGTGCCACCCGCAATGACCATCGCCTCGACCGCTCGAATGGTGGCCGCTGGATAGAGCGCCGCGGGGAGGCTTGAGTTCACCCCGGCAGCCGCAAAAAATGCGTGCGGTAGTGCTTTAGCTCGGCGATGGAATCGCGGATGTCTTCGAGGGCGAGGTGGCTAGAGGCTTTGGTAAACCTCGGCAAAGTTGGCGCCCAGCGCGTCTGCAATTCTTTCAAGGTGCTGACATCGAGGTTACGGTAGTGAAAGAAATCGGCCAGCGTAGGCATGTAGCGATACAGAAACCGCCGGTCTTGGCAGATGCTATTGCCGCACATCGGCGAGGTCTTGGGCGGTACGTATTGCGCCAAGAAATCTAGCGTCTCCTGCGCCGCCGCCGCCGCGCTATAGCGACTGGCGCGCACGCGCTCAGTGAGGCCCGAGCCCGTATGTTGGCGGGTGTTCCACTCATCCATCGCCGCCAGTGTGGCGTCGCTTTGGTGGATGGCGATGACGGGGCCTTCCACGGAGAATTCTAGGTGGGCGTCCGTGACCACCGTGGCAATTTCGATGACGAGGTCGTGTTCGGGATACAACCCGGTCATTTCGAGGTCGATCCAGATGAGATTGTCGGCGGAAAGCTGCATGCGGCGGGCTCCGGGTGTTAGCGGGTGGTTAGTATTCGCGCCGGCTGGAGATCGCGTGCGACAGCGTCGTGCCGTCCACGTATTCGAGTTCGCCGCCCATCGGCACGCCGTAGGCAATGCGGGTGGGGGTCACGCTGGTCCGGCGGGCCAACTGGCGCAGATAGTGTGCCGTAGCCTCCCCTTCCATGGTCGTCCCGGTGGCCACTATCATTTCCCTCACCACGCCTTCCGCCAAGCGCCGCTCCAGCACCGGCATGCCGAGGGTGTCCGGGGTAATGCCATCGATCGGCGAGAGTCGCCCCATCAGCACAAAATAAACCCCTTTAAACGATGCGGATTGTTCGATCGAGAGCACATCCATCGGGGTTTCAACCACGCACAACAACGTGGCATCGCGATTGGGAGACTCGCACAAGCGGCATACCGGGGTTTCGCTGAACGTGCGGCACAGGGCGCACTGTCCAATGCGGGTCATGGCGTCTTCCAGCACCCGGGCCAGACGTCGGGCGGCTTCACGGTTGCGTTCCAGCAAATTAAAGGCAATGCGCTGCGCCGACTTCGGACCAATGCCCGGCAGCGCGGTTAACGCACGGATAAGTTCACTCAGCAGCGGGGTGGTCATGGGTCGTGGTGGGTAGGGGATGCAGCGGAGTGCGTTGGCTCAGAACGGAAACTTCATGCCCGGCGGGAGGTTTAGGCCGGCGGTTAGGCCCGCCATTTTATCCTTGCTGAGTTTATCGAGTTTGCGGTTGGCGTCGTTGACGGCGGCGGCCAGCAGGTCTGCCACCAGGCTGAGATCCTCTCCCTGCAATTCGGGGGCAAGCGTGACCGATTTCACGTCATGACGACCGTTCACCACCACCCGTACTAAACCAGCCCCCGCTTCTCCAACACATTCCAGCGAGGCGATTTCGGCTTGGGCGCGTTGCATGTCTTCTTGCATGCGCTGCGCTTGGCGCATGAGGTTTTCGAGGCCGTCTTTCATCGTTCGCTCCGGGGTTTTTTCACTGCATCCGGTTTGATATCCACCCGATCAATCCGTGCGCCAAATTCACGCTGTAGGGTCTGGATGCACGGGTCGGCCTCAAGCGCGCCCAAGGCCGCGGCGGCCCGCGCCTGCTCGGCGGCCGCGATCGCTTCGGCCGGGGTGGCGAGACCACTCGCGGCAGCCACCGACACCCGCACCATCACCCCCTGCCCCAGCGACACCTGTAAGGCTTGCTCCAAGGCTTTGGTCGCCCGCTCGCCGCGCAGATTCTCATATTGAGGCGTGAGCACCAGCTCCAGCACCCCGTCTTTGAAACTGCGAGCGGCGCTATTACGGGCCAATTCGCGGGTCAGCGGCGTGACATCCGTCAGGCCTTCAACCACCGCCTGCCAGTCAAACAGCCCGGCGTCACTATAAATTGCAACTGGGGCCGTAACTGGCGCCGTAACTGGCGCCGTAACTGGCGCCGTAACTGGCGCCGTAACTGGCGCCGTAACTGGGGCCGTAACTGGGGCCGTAACTGGGGCCGCAACTGGGGCCGCAACTGGGGCCGCAACTGGGGCCGCAACTGGGGCCGCAACTGGGGCCGTAACTGGGGCCGTAACTGGGGCCGCAACTGGGGCGACAACTGGAGCCGTCGAGGTTGGCGCTGGCGGCACGGCAGTTAGCGGGGATACGCGGCGCGGCGTGGGCGCACCAGCTCCTGCACTCGTCGCGGGACGAAACGCCAGCATGCGTAATAACGCCATTTCAAAACCCGTTTGGGGATCTGGCGCTAGGGGTAGGTCGCGGCGGGCGAGCAAACCTATTTGATAGAACAACTGGCAGTCCGCCGCCGACATGCCCTCGGCCAGCGCCACCACGGCGGGTTCTTCCGCCAACTCCGGGGCGTCGGTGCCGACCGTTTGGACCACCGCAACGCGCCGCAAAAGGGACAGCATCGCCGCCAGTACTTGCGCGAAATCTGGCGCGTACTCGGCCACCTGGCGGGCGATGTTAATGAGTTCCGGCCCGGTGCCCGCCGCCAGCGCGGCCACCAGCGCCGCCACGTGCTCGTGGCCCAGGGTGCCCAGCATGGTGGCCACTTCATGCTCGCTCAGTTCCCCACCTGAAAACGCCACGGCTTGGTCCAGCAAAGACAAGGCATCGCGCATGCTGCCATCGGCGCTCACGGCAATTTGGTGCAAGGCCGCGGGCTGCGCCACCAGGCTTTCCCGATCCGCCACCGCGCGCAATTGACCTGCTATTTGGGCCACGCTCAGGCGTTTCAGGCTCAGTTGCAGGCAGCGCGACAAAATGGTGATCGGTAGCCGCTTAGGGTCGGTGGTGGCCAGCAGAAATTTGATATGCGGTGGCGGCTCTTCTAGCGTTTTAAGCAAAGCATTAAAAGAGTGGTTAGAGAACATGTGTACCTCATCGATGAGATACACCTTAAAACGGCCTTTGGTTGGCGCGTACTGGACGTTGTCCAGCAGGTCGCGGGTTTCATCCACCTTGGTGCGCGAGGCGGCGTCTACTTCGATGAGGTCGACAAAACGTCCTTCGTCGAGTTCGCAACAGGCGCTGCACACGCCGCAGGGCCGGCTGCTAACCCCGGCCTCGCAGTTGAGGCATTTGGCAAACACGCGCGCCAGCGTGGTTTTGCCCACGCCGCGAGTGCCGGTGAACAAATAAGCATGGTGGAGGCGCCCGGAGTCCAGCGCGTTCGACAGGGCACGCAAGATATGGCTCTGCCCGACGACTTGGCTGAAATCACGCGGCCGCCATTTTCTGGCGAGGACCTGATAAGTCATCTCACACGTGCACGCAGGTTGAGTCGGCGATTAGGTGGCAGCCCTGCCAGCCACACCTCGGCGCCCGCAGTCACCGTTACCGCTGCTTCCTTCCGGATCTGACGGGGTTCACGGTCTTACGTCGCGAGGGGACCGACAGGGCCACCATTGAGCGGGGCATTATCCCCATTGCTCGCTCTTTAGGGAACCTCCGGCGCACTTTTTTGCGGCCACCGAGTACAAATGACTTGGCGGGCAACCTTGGGTCGCAGTTCCTGCAAGGCTTAAGGCGTGCCCCACGCCGGGTACCTAGCTGGCAAAGCTCGCCCGGCGGCCCTGTGAACACCTACGCTGACCACGTTTTTCCCAAGCGGCAGGCGCGGACGCGCCAACCAACCCACCGACCCAGGGTTCGGCCGTCCCGGGGGGCAAGGCGTTGCCGGCCATCGGCTGCGATCTCTCAGTCATTCCCTCGGCCTCGACGACCGGCGCGCCGGTGCCGTCTTCGACGGCGGCCCAGCGTGGCGGGCAACCGCGCCGCACACCACGAGGCGGATCAAGCGCCAGCGAGGTCCGGGCAAGCGGCATCGGTACCCAGCGGTGACGGGACGACCAGCTGCCGAAGGCTCAGCACGGCGTTATCCACCGCGCCCCGGCGCGAACTGGGGCGCCGCGCGTCTGGCGCGGCCGGCGAAACCTCTCACCGTGGCAGACCCAACAGCACCCGCATCATTAGCGAGCACCGCGCTACTGATGCGGGCCAAACCCGGCCTGACGGATAGAAATTGTTACTGCGCTGCGGTTCTCGATATATTCCCGCGCAAGCCCATTACTGCGCTGCACCGGCCCACTATCCCTAAGGAAACCGCCCATGCGTCCAGCCAATTTTAGCTACGCCTGTCCCACTACGCTCGCCGAAGCACTCCTGCTGACAGCGCGCGGTGCCCGGCCGCTGGCCGGTGGGCAGACACTCATGGCGGCGCTCCGCCAGCGTGAGATAAACCCCGCCGCCTTGGTCGACATCCGTCACATTGGCGAGCTTTCCGCGGCACTCTCCTGGCACCCAGATCACTTGGCAATCGGTGCACTCGTAACCCACGCCCAACTGTTGGCCGATGCGCGGGTGGCGCAGGCATTTCCGTGGCTAACGCAGGCGGCCCGTGCGCTGGGTGATGTGCAGGTCCGTAATCGTGGGACCACGCTGGGCAATGTGTGCTGGGCCGACCCCCGCGCCAATATGCTGGTGGCATTGCTGGCCAGTGATGCCGTGGTCTTGGTGCAAGGTGCCGCCGATGCGGTCGCCCGGCGCGTGGCACTGGACGATCTCATTACGGGCTTTCGCACCACCAATCTGGGTGGCGCCCTCGCGTTAAGTCTGGCCATACCGCGCCGTGTTGCACGCGGAATCTATCGCGAATTTTCCCGCCAGCGCCAAGATCTGGCGCTGGTCAATCTCTGCGTCGTGCGGGGTGAGGGGCATGCGCGAGTGGTCTTTGGCGGGCTGGACCAGCGCCCGCGGCGCTTGCCGCAACTGGAGGCGTTGTTGGCCAGCCGCCCGCTGCACGAAACGCTCACCACCGCCGAATACGCCGCGCTGTTTCAGGAGGTGAGCCTCAATCCACCGCTAGATGCCCACGGCAGTCCGGCGTGGAAGCAGCAGATTGCCCGCGAATTACTCCGCCGCACACTCACCGAACTCACTGAGGCTGCTGACCATGGCTGAGCAAAATTTTGATGTCTGTCTTAACGTCAATGGCGTTCCGGTTGACGCCCGCGTGCCGGGTCGTACCTTGCTGATCGATTTCCTGCGCCGCAACGCCGCCCT
>CAIPNE010000855.1 GCA_903866355.1 uncultured Gammaproteobacteria bacterium | reverse complement strand
GGGTAAATCACACGAAAAAGTTTTAGCGCGCATCCTGCAAATTGCTAAAGATGCCGGTTTAACCCCCGCGGCAATCGCGAAGGCCTTCGCCGAGATCAAACCCGGAAAGACCGCCAAAACGGCCAAGCCCGCCAAAAAAGGTTCTTTGGCCGGCAAAAAAATTCCACCGAAGTACCGCAACCCGGCCAACCCCCTACAAACATGGACGGGACGTGGCGTCACGCCATCTTGGGTACAGGCGCTCAAGTCGAGTGGCACGCTAGAGAGCGCCTTCATTGGCAGCACGCCCGCAGCCGCCTAAACCACCCTCTAAGCCCTGTTGGGGTTAGCACCGCCGGCGGGATGGTGGTGCTGCGCGGCGATTTTCTGTGACCGCCAGCTGCGCATGGGCAAGTGCTGCGAGGACGCAGATTAAGTTGGCGGGATCGCGGGCGGCGGTGGCACCTGAGGCGCGAGCGCCCAAGAGGCCAGCCACGCCCCGGGTACCGCTGGTGTGGAACGCGGCATAACGACGCCTAGGGCGTTAGTTATGCAGCGAGAGGGAGCCTACGCACCACGGTTTAGCCGGGCGGCGCTATTGCGTGGTCACGCACCACGGCCGCCAGGTGGGCATCTATCTCGCTCGCGTCGGCCAAGGCGCGTATTTGCCGAAATAAAGCCGCGGCCGGCAAATAATTCCGCTGTAATAAATTAAGCCACTGCTTAAGCCGCCCCGGTGCGTGACGGGGCTCAAGTTCGCGCCGCACCGCCTGCCAATAGGCCATCAACAAGGGCACAATCTGCGGCCAGTCGCCGCTAGATGGCCGTACCGTGGCGCCCGCGAGATGGTCGCGAATTCGTTGCGCTAAAAACGGGTCAGCCAACGCGCCACGCCCTAGCATGACGTCCGCGCGTCCACTCTGCACACGGCAGCGCAGGTAGTCCTGTAGCGTCCAGATCTCACCATTCGCCACCACCGGCACTTGTACGGCCTCGGCCACGCGCCCCACCCATTCCCAATACGCCGGCGGGCGATAGCCGTCGGCCTTGGTCCGGGCATGCACCACTAGCAACTGCGCACCCCCCTCGGCGAGCGACTGCGCGGCCTCTAACGCCTTGGAGGTATCGCTCACGCCTAAACGCATTTTCGCCGTAAACGGCACCCGCCCGGCAATCGCCGCACTCACCTCGCGCGCAATGGAGTGCAGGAGTTCCGGCTCATTGAGCAACACCGCCCCGCCCCGATGCCGATTGACCTGCGGCGCCGGACAACCAAAATTGAGGTCGATGCCGGCCGGTTTAAGGCCCGCCAGAAACGCTGCGTTCGCAGCTAGGCAGCCGGGGTCAGAACCTAATAGTTGAACCCGCACCGGGGTGCCCGCCAAGGTCCGCGCGCCGTGCCCCAATTCCGGCGCCGCCCGCATAAAGCAGCGACTCGGCAAACGCTGGTTGGTCACCCGCACAAACTCCGTGACGCACCAGTCGTAAGTTCCCACTTGCGTGATCACCTCCCGCAGTCGGCTGTCTAACATGCCCTCCATGGGGGCGAGGAGGAGTCGCGGGGCGCTACACGCTGGGAGGGTCATGGGCGGGATGGGCATCGGTGGGGGACCGGGATTATCGCGGCCATTGCGGCCAACCGCGAGCGCTAGGGAAAACGGCGGCGTAGCGCGGGTATCAACCTCAGCGAGGCAATGGAGCCGCCGCCGGGGCCACCGCGAGTACCCAGCCATCGCCTAGCGGTCGCTCTGGGGAGGATGGCCGGCCGCTGGAATCTTGGTGTCATCAAATTAAATGGCTCGCCACACCCGCCAGAGGGGCGCGATAAAAGTGCTGAGGGAAGTGGACTAGAATGGCCCCGCTAGCAACGCCGGGATTTATCGCCAATGAAATTTTTGCTCGTTCTGGATCAGGGTACGACCAGCACCCGGGCGATCGTGTTTGACGAAACGCTTGCGGTTGCCGGCATTGGCCAACGGGCACTCCAGCAATATTTTCCGGCACCGGGACTGGTAGAACACGACCCCCTCGAAATCTGGCAGGCCACGCTGGCCGTCGCCCAAGAAGCCTTAAAAAATGCCGGACTCAGCGCCGGCGACATCGCGACCGTTGGCCTAACCAATCAACGTGAAACCACGCTGCTCTGGGAACGGGCCACTGGGCGCCCCCTGCATAACGCCATCGTCTGGCAAGACCGTCGCACCGCCGCCCAGTGCGCAGAACTCAAATCCACGGGCGCTGAAACGCTGATTCGCGAACGCACCGGTTTACTCATCGACCCCTATTTCTCCGCCAGCAAACTGCGCTGGCTGCTAGACCACCTCCCTGGCGCACGCGTGCGCGCGGCGCGTGGCGAACTGGCGTTCGGCACGATTGACAGCTGGCTAGCGTGGCAGCTAACGGGCGGCCGGGAACACGTTACCGACGCCACCAACGCGGCCCGCACACAGCTCTACAACCTCCACCTCGGGGCTTGGGACAACGAGTTACTGGCGCTGTGGGATATCCCGCACGAAGTGCTGCCGCGAGTAGTCGATAGCAGCGGCATTGCCTTGGAAATTGATCCCGCCTGCGGGCTGCACGGTACGCTGGGCGGCATCGCTGGGGACCAGCAAGCGGCCTTGTTTGGCCAACAGTGTTTTGAACCGGGCAGCGCAAAATGCACTTACGGCACGGGGTGTTTCATCCTCGTGAACGCCGGCGCCAGCTGTCCCACGCCTAGCGCCGGCGTCTTGGCCACACTCGCGTGGCAAATCAACGGCCAGCCCACCTATGCCTTGGAGGGCAGCGTGTTTATGGGCGGGGCGACGGTGCAGTGGCTGCGCGACGGCTTAGGCATTATTGAACACGCGCGTGATATTGAGGCCCTAGCGGCCAGTGTGCCCAACACCGAGGGGTTGATATTGGTGCCCGCTTTCACGGGCTTAGGCGCCCCGCATTGGGATCCCTCGGCGCGCGGACTGCTCATCGGGCTCACCCGCGGCACCGGCCGGGCGCACATCGCGCGCGCCGCGCTGGAAGCTATCGCCCTCCAGGTCAGCGACGTGTTGACCACGCTCCAAAGTGATCTGGGTCGCCCCTTGCAGACCCTGCGGGTGGATGGCGGGGCGGCGCGCAACGCACTGCTGATGCAACTGCAGGCCGACATCGCCGGCTTGGTATTGCAACGTGCGGCCCAACCCGAAACAACCGCGCTCGGCGCGGCGCTGTTGGCGGGCTTAGGCGCAGGTGTGTGGCAGAATCTCGACGCCGTACGGCAACTGTGGCAGCAAGACCATCAATTTTACCCGGCCGGTGATGCGGCCGCGATCGCCCAACTCCAAACCCGCTGGCGCGCTGGGGTGGCGCGCGCCCGGGGCTGGGCCGAGATAGGTCTGTAGGCCCCAGCTTATTCGGCACAACATTTTGTTCGGCACGACAACGGCGCGGAGTAGCGTATGACGGCAATCGCTTCAGGTGGTTTTAAGGGTTTTTCACCGCAGGCGCTCGCCTTCCTGCACAAGTTGTCGCAAAACAATCAGCGCGACTGGTTCCACGCCCACAAGGGCGAATATGAGCAGCTCGTGCTGGAACCTGCGCTCGATTTTATCTCGGCCATGGAAGCCCCGCTGGCCAAAATCTCCCCCCGTTTTCTGTGTGTTCCCAAACGCATGGGCGGCTCGCTGTTACGCATCTATCGGGACACCCGCTTTGCCCACGACAAGCGACCCTACAAAACGAATATTGGCATCCACTTCCGCCACGACGCGTTTCGCGACATCCACGGGCCCGGACTGTATTTCCATGTGGGCCTCGATGAGTGTTTTGTCGGCGGGGGAATTTGGCACCCAGATCCTGCAGCCCTCGCCCGCATTCGTCAGCATCTGCTGGATCAACCACGCCAGTGGACCGCGGCCAAACGGGTGGAAACCCGGCTCCCCGGGGCGACCCTCCTAGGCGCCAGTCTGCAGCGGGTGCCGCGGGGCTTTCCGCCCGATCATCCCTTGGCGCAAGACCTCAAGCGCAAAGATTTTGTGCTCGCCCGGCCCTTCGATGAAGGCCTGCTGTACAGCCCGGACCTGCTGGAATTTGTAACGGAAACTTACCAGGCCATGCAGCCATTCATGAAATTTCTATGCGCCAGCCAAGGCGCGCGCTTTTGATCGAGCGCCGCGAGCGGGCCGATAGCAGCCGTTGCCTCGCCCGTGTGTCGGCAACTCAGTGACCGTTCAACACAGCCGTGATCCGCTGGCGCTTAGCGCTTAAGCCGGCGCCGTCTGGGGATCGGCCACGCGCCCGACGGCGCCCGGCCCAGACACCCAAGCGGTGAAGCCACCGTCAAAGCGATCATCACCCGCCCACTGGCAGGGTCGTGGGCCGCCGTCGCTGGGTTAGGATCCGATAAGATAGATTTTTTGCCGCGACTACCACCCAGAGGTTCCCGATGATCGAACGCACCGTTGAATATCAGCACGAAGGCACCACCCTCGCCGGTCTGCTTTGTCACTCGGCAAAAACGGTGGGGCCGCGACCGGCCGTGCTGGTAGCGCATGCGTGGGCAGGCCGCTCGCCGTTTGAAGATGCCAAGGCGCGGCTCCTCGCGGAGCTAGGCTATGTGGGTTTTGCCCTCGATGTTTATGGTCAGGGGGTGTTGGGTGATAGCGCTGAAACCAATCTCGCGCTCATGACCCCGTTTCTCCAAGATCGCGCCCGCTTGCAGTCGCGACTACAAGCCGCGCTCACCGCCCTGCGCGCGCAACCCGAGGTCGACAGCACCCGAGTGGCCGCGATTGGCTACTGTTTTGGGGGGCTATGTGTGTTGGATCTGGCACGCAGTGGCACGACCCTCCAGGGCGTGGTGAGCTTTCATGGCGCACTCGGCAGGCCGGGAAATATCCAGAGCGCCCCCATCACGGCCAAAGTACTGGCACTCCACGGCCACGATGACCCGCTCGTGCCCATGGATAGCGTGCTGGCGATGCAAACTGAATTCAGCCAAGCCGGGGCTGATTGGCAACTGCATACCTACGGCAAAACGCTACACTCGTTTACCAACCCAGAAGCCAACGAACCCGCTTTGGGGCTGCAGTACAACGCCCAAGCGGACCGCCGCTCTTGGGCCAGCGCGCGCGATTTTTTGGCCGAAGTGCTGGCCTAAGGTCGCGGCGAGCAAACCACCGCCTAGCCGCCGATGGCGCTAATGCAGCCCACTCGGCGGCACGCACGCAGCACCTGTGCAGCCTAAATTGCAGTCTGACCCGCGGCCCGACAGCGAACGCATTGTTGGCTTGCTCTTCGCGGGTGCCCTGCTCATTTACACCTGCGGTTTCCTGGCTTGGTACAGCACCACCCCGCTGGGGCTGGTCGCCAGCACGGACGACCGCGAAATGCTGGCACTCGCCCACCAGATCGCCAACCTAAACTTGCCGCACGAGGCGTTTTACCGCGCCCCGGGCTACTCCGCGCTATTGGCCCTAGCGCTACGCGCCGGTCTGCCAGACATGCACCTGCTGCTGTTCGCGCGGCTGTTCAACGGACTTTGCCATCTGGCGAGCACAGGCATGGTTTTTGGGCTAGCCCGCGCACTGTGGCAGCGAGCGGGTGCGGCCTACCTCGCCGCCGCATTAGTGGGCTTTAATCCTCTCCTGCTGCACTTTGCGGGGGACGCGCTGGATATTACGCTGGCCATCACGCTGTTGGTGGCGGGCGTTTGGGCGAGCCTTAGGGCGCGCGCCAGTCGCGGCGCCAGCGCCTGGGCGGCCACGGCGTTTTCGGCGGCAGTGGTGTGCCGGCCGCAATTGCTACCGCTGGTCGGCCTCCCCGTGTTGCTGGCGTGGCACGCCGGGCGACGAGGGGCCGGCGACCTCGTGGCCAGTCTGGCACCGGTCGCGATCTTGTTGGGTGGCTTGGGTGGCGCAAATTATCTCTTGGCCGAGGATTTTCGGGTGCTCCCATGGCAGGGGGCTTTCAATGCGTGGGCCGCGAACCATACAGGCGCCAACGGACGCTACTTCGCCCAGACGCTGACCATCGACGCCTACGCGGAAGACGCCAACACTGCGCGCATTGAATCCGAACTGCTCTATAGCCAACAACAACCGGACAGCCCCAAAGACTACCCGACCATGACCCGCTACTGGCGCGCTCAGGCGCTGGCCG
>CAIPNE010000854.1 GCA_903866355.1 uncultured Gammaproteobacteria bacterium | reverse complement strand
TGGCAACATATTTGGGCTTGGCAGGCTCGGAAAAATCCCAGATCACCAGGTGTCCGCCGGGCCGAAAGCCGGGTTCGTTGGCGCAGCCGAAATAGAGACCGCTGCCTTCGTCCCACCAGCCTTTATGCGCCAGGCTCAATGCGCCGGCCGGGGTTGAGTCCACATCGGCGACCTGCACCGGTTTCGCGCGGTCGGTGATGTCGAAAATCTGAAAACTGCACGCAGTTGCCGTTTCATGATTGCGCGCGAGATAACGCCTGCCGTCGCGCGCGTTGTTGATGACCTGTACTGCGCGGCAGTTGGCTTTTGGCGCACTGGGGATGTGCGCCACCAGCGTTGGTTTTGCAGGGTCGGCGACATCGAGTATGGAAGTGCCGCTATGCTCGGTTTTTCCGGTCAGCGGGTTGGGCAGGTGCCCAGGCAGGTGGCCGACATAGCACCAGTCACCCTCCAGGATGACCTGCAGCGACTCGCGTCCCTGCAAATCATGAAAGCCTACCAGTCGCGTACGATATGAATCTGCGGTATGGGTGTCATGCAATGACATGGTGGTTCTCCTCGTGAGCGGGCTGTAGCAGCACGTTATCGTGAATGTAACTTGTTGGATCTGTGATTATAGGGAATTTTTGTGCCCCACAGATAGCGCCTGATCCAGACGCGGCCCGCCTCGCTTGCAGGCCGGCCGCGGATATGCCGCCGCCACATGCGGCACGGGCGCTGTGCCTGTTTTTGGCCGGCATTGCTGCCGCACACCAGAGGCTTGCCAGTTTGCAAGCTGCTTACTCGAATGCTCAAGGAGCCGCCTAGCCACAGGATATCGGTGATTGAAAACGAGTTCACTAAAGTTCGCTAAAGCGGATAAGCCTCTGCGCGTATTTTTTAACCGAGGGCTCGCGTTGTGTTACCCGGGCACAAACGCTACCGGGTCGGCAGCGATGGTCAGTTCGGAGGGCGATTAATGGGCACTCGTGACTAGCAGTTACCGAGGCCGATCTGCGGCGAGCGCCGGCACGCGGCCATATGAACAGGCGTCAACTCGAATGTTTCAAACGACGCCCGCTTGACATCCAGTTGCAGTTGCTGCGCAACCCCAGCGAGACCAACAAGCATCTGCGTCATGTTGATCCCTCGGCTGCCCCTCTGGATCGGGCGACGCAGGAAGAGGAGCAGGCTATCGAGTTGCGCACCCGCGAACGTGGATCGGCAATTATTCTGCAAGATCGAACAAGCGCTGGCGCGCATTGACTATGGCACCTACGGCTACCGGGAGGAAACGGGCGATCCCATCGGCCTTGGGCGGTTGCTGGCTCGCCTGACGGCCACCTTGTCCCTGGAGGCGCAGGAACGGCGCGAACAGAAGCAGCGGGTTTATGGCAAATAGCGCTATGCCATCCACCGTTCAGGCACTTCCGCATGTGGCGTGGGGTGCGTAGATGTCGGAGCTACGCGATACTCTAAAACCCGCGATCAACCTGTTCATCTGGCCGCGCCGCCTGTCCCCCGAGACCGTAGCGCTTCTGGATGAGTTCAACGCGGATCACGACGTTGCAGTCGATACGACTTTGACGCGATAGCTTTGGACCTGTC
>CAIPNE010000853.1 GCA_903866355.1 uncultured Gammaproteobacteria bacterium | reverse complement strand
CCCTCCTCGCCAATGCGATCGGCGACTGGCACCGGCATGCCGTCGAAAAAAATCTCGTTAGAATCCACGCAGTGGCGGCCCATTTTGTCGATCACCCGCACATCGGCATAACGTCGATCGAGGTCGGTGTAAAACAGCGTCAGCCCATCCACTGGCCGGGCGCACGCCTCGAGCGGTGTGGTGCGCGCAATCAGCATAATTTTGTTGGCCACCTGCGCGGTAGAAATCCACACCTTCTCGCCGCTCACCAAATAATGATCGCCGTGCAGTTCGGCGCGGGTTTTTAAGCGGGTGGTGTCGTGCCCGGTGTTGGGCTCGGTGACCCCAAAACAGGCAATGTCGTCGCGACGGACGATGCGCGGCAACCACGCCATGCGCTGTTCTTCGCTGGCATAAGCCAGAATGGGGGTGAGTCCAAACAGGCCGATGGCAATCGCGGATACCCCGCTATTGGCCGCGCCAGATTCCGAGATGGCTTGCACGACGATGGCCGCATCAATGGTACCCAGCGCACTGCCACCGTAAATCTCCGGCACCGCGGTACCGATCCAACCGCCATCGGCAATGGCGCGGCAGAATTCCTCAGGGAAACGCCCGTCAGCATCCCGCTGCAGCCAATACTGATCGCCAAACTGCGCGCAGAGTTTGAGCACGCTAGCGCGGATTTGGTGTTGTTCGGGTGTCCAGTCGAAATTCATTCTCTAACGCTCCGGTGCGGTTACGCGTAAAACGAGGCTGCGTGGCACACGCGCCTCACGAATAGGCCAATGGCAAGCCACGGCGAGCAGCGCCAGGGCAATGTCGGCATACCACATCCAACGGTAATCGCCATAGCGCACGACCGCTATGCCACCCAGCCAGGCGCCAAAAAACGCGCCCGTCTGGTGGCTCACTAGCGTCAGCCCAAAGAGTGTGGCGAGGTGGCGTGGGCCGAATAATTTACCCACCAAACCCGCGGTGGGCGGCACGGTCGCCAGGTAAGTCAAACCCAAGGCCGCAGCAAAGCCATAGAAAACGAGCGTGGTTTTAGGCGCCAGCAAGAAGACCACAATGATGACGGCGCGCGCCGCGTACAGCCACGCCAACACCATTTTCATGCGATAGCGCTGACACAAGGCCCCCGCGCTGAGACTGCCCGCAATATTGAACAAGCCGATTAACGCCAACGCATTCGCAGAAACCGCCGCCGACAAGCCGCACAACGCGATTTGTCCGGGCAAATGTGTGGCGAGGAAAGCCACATGAAACCCGCAGGTAAAAAAAGCGAGATGCACCAGCCGATAGCTACGATCGGCCAGCGCCAGCGCGACTTGGGCGCGCAACCCTAAGCCGGGGTTGCTGGCCAGCGCGGGGGTTTCAACCAGCTGCGTGGTCAAGCCCATCGCGAGCGGAATGCCGAGCAGTGCAGTGGCTGCCAGCACATAAAATGCCTGCGCCCAACCCAACGTCGTGATGAGCCATTGCACCAGCGGTGCGAACAAGAATTGCCCTAACGAGGCGCCCGAATTGATAAGCCCACCGGCAAACGCCCGTCGATGCTCGGGCAAATGACGCGCGATGCCGCCGATGAGAATGGCGAAGCTACCACCCGCGGCCCCCATCGCCGCCAGCACCCCTAAGGTCAACGTGAGCGCGGCCGAGGAGTGCGCCAGCGGCGTGAGGGCGGTGCCCAGTGCGACCATCAGCGCGCCGATAATGAGCACTGTCCGCGTGCCCCAGCGCTCGGCTAAAACGGCGAACACCGGCTGCGCCGCCCCCCACACAAACTGCGATACGCCAAAGGCGAAACCAATACTCGCGAGGCCAAAACCCTTGGCCGCATCCAGCGGCCCCACAAACAAGCCCAGCGACGAGCGCGCGCCCATGTTGATGAGCAGGATGGCCCCTGCCGAGAACACCAAACGCCAGAATGAACCGGCACGCTGCTGAGCCAACGCCATCCTCAGTAAAGCGTGGTGCGGTAGTTATCCTCGATGTATTCATCCACGGTGCGGATGAGTTCATCGCTGGGTGGCGCATCCGCCACGGCCGTCTGCTCTAGGATCATTTTGCCGAGCGAGGGCAACTCGCTGCGGTCGCGCTGGGCTTCCGCGGACCACAGCTGGGAGCGCTTGATCGCCTTCGCGCAATGCAAATAGGCCTCTTCTACTATCACCCGGATGCCCAGCCGAGGTGCCTTGCCCCGCACCGTACAACGGGCAATGAGCTGCTCGTCATGGATGAGCTGCGCCCGGCCGTTTACCCGCAACATGTCCTCGAAACCCGGCACAAAAAACAGCAAACCCACGCGCGGATTTTTAACAATATTAATTAACGAATCGTAGCGGGCGTTGCCCGGCCGCTCGGGCAGAAACAAGGTGTTGTCGTCGAGAATGAGGACGAAACCAGGCTGGTCGCCACGCGGAGAAACATCCACGTGGCCCTCGGCATTCGCGGTGGCCAAAGTCAGAAATGGCGCGCGTTCGATAAACGCCTTGCAGTACTTGTCGAGGTAAGGAATGGCTTTGCGCGCAGCGAGTTCCGTGGGATGACCCAGCAGCTCGCGTAGTTCGGCTTCCGTGCTAAACACCGTGGGATTGTTGTGCATCGATCAGCTCCTTAGTCGGTCACCCAGCAGCAATGTCTGGGTAGGTTTTTTTGTCGGGCCGCTGAGCGCACGCGGCATGATTTTCGCGCGCGGCGCGGTACTGCCTTACTGAACCTTAAACACCTCGTCGACCGGCACTTGCAGAGTGGTCACCAAGCCATTGGTGGAATGCGCCATGCCGATAACCGCTAGCAGCTCCCCGTATTGGTCTTGCGTCATGCCTTTAGCCCGCGCAGCGGCGGTGTGCGAGTGAATGCAGTACTCGCACTTATTGGCGACCGATACCGCAATGTAGATGAGCTCTTTGGTGAGCGGGTCCAATGCGCCCGGCGCCATCACCGCTTTGGCCGCCTGCCAAGTGCGCGCGAGCTGCGCGGGATTGACCGCCAGCGCCTTCCAAAAATTATTAATGAAATCCGTCTTGCGCGTCGCGCGGATGTCGTCGTAGACCTCGCGCACGGCGGGGGTTGCTTGGGCGTATTCAACTAATTCGACGGTTGCCATGAGGCCGTGCTCCGGTGGGGAATTGGATTCCCAAGCCTACAAGATTCGGCGTCGCGCTGTCGCGGCTCGCGCCATCTTTCAGCCATCGTCCGAGGGTGGCGCGGGCGTAGGGGCTAGCCTAGGGGGTTCGCCTAGGGGGTTGAGGCGTTCGGTGGTGGTGTCTAGTGGTCAACTAATGGGTGTCCCAAGTTGGACACAACAACTAATGGGTGTCCCAAGTTGTCCATAATGGGTGTCCCAAGTTGGACACAAGTGGACACAAGTGGACACAAGTCTCTCCCATCCCAAGTCTCTCCCAAGATCTCCTCTACTGCAGATCTCCCTAGGTGCCAGATCTCCAAGCGTTAGCGAGCCAAGGTTGGTCATCACGGCGTTTGTTGCGCCGCGTGCTTAACTCTCAAAATCTCGACGGTGCGGGTCTCGGCCAGTACACGATAAAAAATGATGTGGCTCGGATG
>CAIPNE010000852.1 GCA_903866355.1 uncultured Gammaproteobacteria bacterium | reverse complement strand
TTCAAGTCCGCGCCGACGTCACGCTGTTTGCGGCCACTCATGCCGGCGCGGTGTTCTCTACCGGCAGCATCGCGTGGGGTCAGGCCTTGCCCTGCCACGCTGGCCGCAACGATATCTCGCGCATCACCGCCAATGTGCTCGAGCGTTTCCTGAGACCTGGCCCAATCTATTGACCTGTTATTAGCGCGCCGTGCGTACCCAGTCACCCTGTTTTTAGCATCCACTTTAGCTGCAAGGAAAATTCATCATGCATGTAGGAATGGCCGCGATATTTCAAAACCCGGAACGCGCCGGCGGCATCAGCGACTATGCGGTTTATCAGCGCGACATGAAGCTTGCGCTGATGGCCGAATCGCAGGGCTTTGAGTCGGTGTGGGGCATCGAACATCATTTCACCGACTACACCATGATGCCCGACGTGGTCGATTTTCTGAGCTTCATCGGCGGCGCGTGCCGCAAAGTGAAACTTGGCACCATGGTGGTGGTATTGCCGTGGAACGACCCCATGCGGGTGGCCGAAAAAATGTCCATGCTCGATTGCATGAGCGACGGACGGGCGCTGTTCGGCATCGGTCGGGGCTTGGCGCGGGTGGAGTTTGAAGGCTTTCGGCAGAACATGGGCGATTCGCGCGAGCGGTTTGTCGAGTCCGCCGAAATGATCCTGCAAGGTCTGGAACAAGGCTATTGCGAGTACGACGGCAAGCACATCAAGCAGCCCAAGGCGCGCATCCGGCCCGAGCCTTTTAAGTCCTTCAAGAACCGCACCTACGCCGCAGCAGTCTCCGCAGAATCCTCCCAAATCATGGCCAATCTTGGCATTGGCGTGCTGGTGATTCCGCAAAAACCTTGGGAAGTCCACGCCCAAGAGCTCAAAGACTACAACGACCTCTTCTTGCAGATTCATGGCCAACCGGCACCTCGGCCCTACATCGCCGGCTGGGTGATGTGCGACCAAGACGGGGCGAAAGCCGAAGCCTTGGCGCGCGAATATATCGGCGGCTACTGGCGCTCGGTGGTGCAACATTACGAAATGAGCAGCGACCACTTCGCCACCACCAAAGGCTACGAGTACTACTCCAAGCTCAACGAAACCATCGAACAAATGGGCGTAGATGGTATGGCCGAATTCTTTATGAGTTTGCAGGTTTGGGGCACCCCCGAACAATGCTACGAAAAACTCCAAGACATTCATGCGCGCACCGATGCGTGTGGCTTCACCGGCGTGTTTAGCTATGCCGGCATGCCCTTGGAAATTGGCCGCGCCAATCAGAGCCTGTTTGCGCGCGAAGTACTGCCCCAGCTCAAGCAGCTGGGCTCGCGACCAGCCTTTGATCTGGAAGCCGACACCGCGCCCGCGTTCCTGCGGGCGGTGGGCTAAATTTGTACCCGCTCCCTCGCTGCCAACCCGGTGGGGGAGCGCGCGTTCAGCACCGAGCCACCGCAACAACTATCACTTAGGAGAACTCACATGGCGATGCAAAACATTCTGCCCATCAACCCGCAACTCATGGATACCATGGTCCGCGCCGAAGACGCGGAATGGATTCCGCAGCCGCTGGACCCCGAAAAAGCTTTCATTAAAGTGCTCTATACGGGCGCGGAATCAGGACGCTGGGCGGTGCATTTTCGCTGGCTCAAGGGTTTCGTAGCACCCCCGCACAAACACCTTTCGGCTTCGCACACCTTCATCCTAAAAGGCAAACTGCAGGTTCGCGACGGCACCTTAAACACCGGCGATTACATCTACGAACCCAACGGCATGATTCACGGCGCCACCACCGCGCTGGAAGACACGGAATACTTATTTATCTGCGACGGGCCGGTGCTGTTTTTCGACGACAAAGGCTTTAACGCCTATTTAGGCTGGGAAGAATTGCGTCGTCTGCAAGCTGGGCACGCCGCTGCCAAAAGCCGGCGCGCACCGGCCAAAAAAGCAGCTGCCAAAGCCGTGGCCGCCAAGGCTGTCGCCGCGCCAGCCAAGGCCAAGGCGAAGACCAAAGCGCCAGCGCGCAAGTCGAAAGTTGCCGGATAATTCGCATGGATGGTTCGCCGGCCGATCTTTTTCATCCGGCGAACGCCGCCCCAGCCGGCACTTACCGCCTGCTGGGCGCGGATGCGTCGTACTACACCGCCAAAATCTCCGCCTATCTGCGCTATAAGCGCATTCCTCACCACAATGTGCTGGCCACTCGGGCGGTGTTTGCCGAGACCATCCTGCCGCGCGTGGGTTGGCCGGTCATTCCGGTGCTCCTCACCCCAGACAACCTGGCGCTGCAAGACACCAGCGAGATGTTCGACTATCTCGAAGCACGCCACCCCAACCCGCCCACACTGCCGGCCGATGCGGTTGGACAATTTCTCAGTTACTGGTTGGAATTGTGTTGCGACGAATGGCTAAAACTGCCCGCGTTGCACTATCGGTGGCACTACGACAACGACTTCGCCGTGATGGAATTCGGCCGTAACAACGACCCCACGCTGCCGTTGGAACGGCAACGCGCCCTGGGGGAGAAAATTGCCACGCGGTTTCGCGGCTGGCGCGAGCAACTGGGCATCAACGCGCACACCATTCCGGCCATTGAGGCTGGCTACCACGCGCTGCTGGCGCGACTAGACGCCCATTTTGCCGTGAGCGACTACCTGCTAGGCGCCGCCCCGACGCTGGCAGATTTTGCGTTGTACGGGCCACTGCACGCCCATTTATATCGCGACCCCAACGCCGGTCGTATCCTGAAAACTCAAGCACCCCAGACGATGCGCTGGATCCACCGTATGGGCACGCCGCCAGCGGTCGGCACGCTCGCCGCCACCACCTCCCCCGCGCCCACGCTGTGGCCCATCTTGCAAATGCTAGCGCACGATTATGTGCCGGTGCTGGTGGCCCAAGTCGCCGCCCTCCAAGCGTGGCTGGGCAGCCATAGCGAAGTCGACATCCCGCCCACACTGGGTAGCCACCGCTTTACGCTGGGCGGTGGCACCGTGGATGAAGTAGTTGGCGAGCGTTGTCTGTTTACTTACGATTACTGGATGCTACAGCGCGCCCTGCACGTTTGGGCGCAGGCCAATTTGGCGCAGCGAGACCTCATCACGGCGCTGTGTGAGCACATGGGTGCCGAGGCGTTGCTGACGCTACCCAGCGCGCCACTGGTGCGGCGCGAGCATTTTAAATTACGCCGCGCAGGAGCGCTTTGAACCTCAAGTTAGCGCGCTATCGTGCCGACACTTGCCTTAGATTCATTGTGGAGAGAATGACCTTGAGCACTCCCGCCCTCGCCTTCACCGACCTCTCGCCCGCCCTGCGCATTGCCCACACGCTGGTGACGGATATGTCTGCCATCGCCTCGCCGCCCGAGGTCTGTTTGAAGGTCAATTCGCTGCTCGCCGATGAAAGCTCAACAATGGCTGACCTCGCCGCCATCATCGTCCGGGATCCCGCACTCGCGGCGCGGGTTCTGCGGCTGGTCAATAGCTCGTGGTATGGCTTGGTGGCGCGGGTCGACACCATCTCGCGCGCCGTGGTGGTGTTGGGAATGGACGAACTGCAAAAAATTGTTTGCGCCATGAGTGCCGTGAACACTTTTTCCCGTTTGGACGGCGGTGTCACCAATATGAATTCTTTCTGGCGGCACGGGGTTTATACCGGCCTGGTTGCGCAGGCAATTGCCCGGCGCGTGGGCGTGCTGCACCCAGAACGGCTCTTTGTGGCCGGGGTAATGCACGACATCGGCACCCTGATTATCAATCATCGGTATCCCGAGATTGCGGAAGAAACCATCCGGCAGGCAGCCGGCGATGAACACCAACTGGCCTTGATCGAAATGGAAGAACTGGGCTTCGACCACGCCCAGTTAGGCGGCCTGATGTTGGAACACTGGCAGCTGCCGGTATCGATCGTAGATGCCATCTGTTGGCATCACGAACCGGCCGCCGCGCACCTCGCACCGATAGAAGCGGCCATCCTCAATATGGCCGACAACGTTGCCAATGATTCAGGCACCGGCAATTTTAGTGAGCTGCCGGGTCCCGGTAGCCAATGGGATCCCACGTTGCTGACGCGCCTAGGTCTGAACGTTAATTTTGACATCGACACCATCATGGATGATGTCGATCGGGAATACGTCGAAACCATTTGCCTGTTCCTCAACTAAGCTTCAGGCGTCCGCCCCCAAGCTGAGTGGCAACTGGGGATCGGCCACCCACTCCATCATTGAACCGTCGTACACGGCAATGTTGGGGTGTCCGGTTAACACCAAGGCCAGCGCGTCCATGGTGGCGGAGATGCCACCACCGCAGTAACAAATAACCCGCGGCCGTGCATAGGCCCCCACCGCCTCAAACAAAGGCCGCAGTTGCTCGGGACGGCACCAAGTTTCGTCTTCAGCATTCAGTAGATTGTTATAAAAAACATTTTGACTGCCGGGGATGTGTCCCGCGCGGCCGTAGGTATTTTGCTCGCCACTGTAAACACTCGGCGACAAGGCGTTGATGGTACACACGGCGGTATTGTCCATGGCGGCTAACACCTCGTGACGGTCGGCCCAGAGCGCGGGCCGTGGTGCCACCGTCACCGGCACCGCGGGGAAATGCGCCACGGCCGTCGTCACCGCCCGTCCTTCGTGCTGCCATTTGGCCAAGCCGCCGTCGAGCACCGCGCAATTGTCCCAACCCACCGAGCGGAACATCCACCACAGGCGCGTAGCCCACATGGGGCTGCCGCTGCTGTAGATGACGATGGTGCTGTCGTTGCCCACCCCGAGCGCCCCGGCCAGCTCGCCGAACCGCGCCGCCGAGGGCATGGTGAAGCGCACTGCCGAAGCCGGATCTGAAAACGCGGCGATAAGGTCGACAAATTGCGCCCCCGGAATGTGCGCCGCCGCCCAACGGGCCGCGCCGCTCTCTGGGATATAACCCGCCCCGTTTGGATTAGGGTGCAGGAAAACCGTTGCATCTAGCACCCGTAAGCTAGGGTCGTTAAGTGCTGCGGCGAGCCATTGCGTGGTCACGAGCGGTCCTGGGACAGGCATGAATAACTCCTTAAAGTGGCGCGCCGCCCCGGGTTAGGCGGCAGCATTTTAGGGTGGTGTGAGAACCGCGACAGCGAGGTACTGGGCACCCATGCCCCGCCGCGTCACAGGCAGGCTAACCACACCCAAGCTAGCGCACAAGCGCGGACTGGCAAGCGCATCCATCCTAGCTAGACACCCACGGAGCCTGACGGGACACCCACCACACAAGCCCACAGCCTGACGGGACACCCACCACACAAGCCCACAGCCTGACGGGACACCCACCACGCCCGAGCCTAACCAGCCTGACGGGACACCCACCACCGAGCCTGATGGGACACCCACCACCGCGAAGCCTGACGGGAACGTCGAGCCTGACGGGACACCCACCACACAAGCCGGACGGACCCTGACGGGACA
>CAIPNE010000851.1 GCA_903866355.1 uncultured Gammaproteobacteria bacterium | reverse complement strand
CGGCTTGCCTAAAGAACCACGTTTCATGGGGAAATCTGGCGCCCCCGGGTAACTCACCAACACCACACCGATTTCCGTCGTGCCATACATGCTGCACGGCTCGATACCAAACTGCGCATGGAGAAACTCGGCAGTCTCACTGTCCAGCGGCTCACCCGTAAAAGACAGTTTGGTGAGCGAATTGGGGTAACGCGAAGCCACGCCAGAATGACGAATCATCCGATAGTGGGTGGCAGCCGCCGCGATGTTGGTGAATTGATGCTCGGCCAGTGCTCGCAACAGACGTTCGGCGTCAAACTTACCCGCATACGCACCGATGGTCAGACCCAGTGCCAGTGGCGCCAGCGTGCCGTGCCACAAGCCATGCCCCCAAGCAGGCGATGAGGGACAGAAAAAACGCTCACCGGGCCGCAGCCCCGTGCCGTACAGCGCCGCCAGCATCAGCGTGACGATGGCGCGCTGCGTGTGATGGACTGCCTCGGGCAATTCGCGCGTCGTGCCCGAGGTGTATTGAAACATCGCCACGTCGTCCGCGCGGGTCTCACTCACATATTCGTCAGGGAAGCCTGCCAGCAGAGCCGGGAAATCGGCATCCGCCACCAGCACCTGCACGTCCTCCAAGGCGAGCGCCAGTGCCGCTTTTTCCGGGTTAGTCACCAACAGGCGGGGCTGGCAATCTTGGACCCGTAGGCGAATACCGTCCGGCCCAAACAAGGTGAACAAGGGCACGGCAATCGCGCCGCGTTTGAGCGCACCAAACACGGTGGTGTAAAAGGCGTGCGAAGGCTCCAACATCACGGCCACCCGATCGCCGGGACCGATGCCTTGAGCCGCCAAATAGTGCGCGAAACGCGCCGCATCGCGCGACAGCTCCGCGTAGGTGAGTACTTCGTCGTGGCCTGCGGCATGCGCCACAATCACCGCCACGCGGTCGCCTTGCGCGTGTCGGTCAAGACACTCGTGGGTGATATTGAAGTGTTCGCGGCCACCGTCGAATAAGGCCCACAGTGCGGCGGGCTCATATTGGCTTAAGGCATCGTCGTAACGGGTGAACTCAGTGAGTTTGGTCATTTAATCGCAAGGCCTCGCACGCTATTGGCAATAACAGCGACTATGCGCAGCCGCGCGCAAGGTGTCAAAAAAGTGCAAACAGGTACCCGCCAGCCCAAAAAGAACATACAGTTTCGGCAGCAGCGGCATCGCTGCCACCTCGCGTATCACCACCGGACTTAGGATAACGACCGTGGACTCAGCCGACGATCTAACAGCGCCTTGCGGCCCAAGCCCGATGCGGAGCCCCGGCCCTTGGCGTGCAGACCGCGACACCGGCCCCGCGTGGCACCGTTGCATCGCCGCCTGCGGGCTGTTGCTGTGGGTATTTTCAGGTGCCGTAACGGCTGCCAATATCACCGGGCAGGCGGCTTATCGCGAGCGCATAGCGCTGCCACCCGAAGCCACTTTCGAGGCGGTTCTAGAAGATATTTCCCAAGCATCGGCGGTTCGTATCGCGGACATTCGCATTACCAACCCTGGCCCGCCACCGATCGCCTTCACGCTGCGCTACGATGCCGAACGAATCGACCCCACCCATCGCTACAACGTACGTGCGCGGATTCTGGAAGGTGAGCGTGCCATCTTCACCACCGAGGAAGCCTATCCCGTCATCACCGCAGGCCACGCGACAGACGTCGTGCTACGTCTGCGCCAGCCGACAGATGCCCCGTCCACGCTAACCCTCGAGCAACTGCCGGCCACCTTTAAAGGCGATTTGTCCTGCGCCGGTTGCGCCGGCGTGCGCCATCAACTGAATCTTTTTCCCGATCATGCCTACTATCTGCGGCAGAGTTGGTTGGGCGAAAGCTCGGCGCCCCGCCTCGATCAGCTGGGTCGTTGGGAGATTGATCCCGAACACCAAACCTTGCGGTTGACCGGCGAGGCCTACCTGCCGCTGTTGTTCGCGATAACCTCGCCGCAGCGCTTGCGGAAACTCGACCGCACCGGTCAAGCGCTGGAATCTGGCAGTAATGAGGAGCTCGTGCGAACCGCAACGTTCGAGCCATTCCAACCCAAGCGGCTACTGCGCGGCCTCTATCAAATCGACGGTAAACAGGGCGTATTTACGGAGTGTCTGAGCGGCCAACGCTGGACCCTCTTGCCTAACGACGAACAACAGGTACTGCAACAGGCCTACGCCAGACTGAAACTCGCGCCGGCACGGGCCGTGCTGGCCACCGTGGAAGGTGAGGTCATCGATGCCGCCATGCTGCGAGTACTGGAGTACGACGGGTTGTGGCCAGCTGAAAGCTGCCTCAGCGGGGCAGCCCCGCAGCCCTTGGACAACACCTACTGGAAGCTCACACGCCTCGAGGATAAAGCCTTGGGGTCCGGTACCGCAGAAGAACCACACTTGGTATTGCAGGCTTCTGGGGAACTCACCGGCGGGGGTGGCTGTAATGAGATTACCGGCCTCTGGGCGCGCAAAGGCAACAGGTTAACGATCACGCAAACCGCCACGACCCACAAAGTCTGTGGGGCGGGGATGGCTATCGAAGCAAACTTGCTCAAGGCGCTCAACGCCACTAAAACGTGGGCTATTGAAGGCCAAGCGCTGCACTTTTTTGACGCAGAGGGGCGCCAACTGGCCCGTTTCGAAGCGGTTTATTTGCGCTAGTCCTAGATACCCCGTGCGCGCACTGAGGACCCGTGCCGTGGGCCGTGGGTGGCGCTGGCGCCAGCAGGGGGAATACCGAACCTGCCCCAATGGCGCGCACCGCGCCGTGACTGCTTTGCGCAAAGCAACCGCTATCTCTAGGATTAGCGGATGCGAGGGTATTACCTTGCACGCCGGCAGCGCGGTGGATAGCCGAGGCGGCGGTCAGCCTCGCCGCGAGAGTCGGAGTGTGTGAGGGACAGCGATGTTGGCGAAGGACAGTTCGACTGTGTAGGCACCCGCAACGCTGCCGCCACATTGCCGAATAGAATGTTGAATCAAACCGGGTGCTAACACGATGTGCGGAGTAGTAGGAATTTTTGACTTGCGCGGACAGCGCGACATCGATGCGGCGCTACTCCACCGCATGAATGAAACCCAGTTTCATCGCGGACCCAACGAGGGCGGCTTGCATCGCGAGCCGGGGCTGGGGTTTGGCCATCGACGCCTCTCCATCATCGACCTGTCCTCCGGGCAACAACCTCTGTTTAATGAAGACGGCTCGGTGGTGGTGGTCTTCAACGGTGAAATCTACAATTTTCAGGAACTGGTGCCAGAGCTTGAGGCGCTGGGTCATGTGTTCCATACGCACTCAGATACCGAAGTTATCGTGCATGGCTGGGAAGAATGGGGTGCCGCGTGCGTGCAGCGTTTTCGTGGCATGTTTGCGTTTGCAATTTGGGACCGCAAACAACAAACCTTGTTTCTCGCGCGCGACCGTCTGGGCATCAAGCCGCTGTTTTATGCAGAACTGGATAACGGGCTATTTGTTTTTTCTTCCGAGTTAAAAGCGCTGTATGCGCATCCTAATCTGGCCCGCGATCTAGACCCGCGCGCGGTGGAAGATTATTTCGCCTTCGGCTATATCCCCGATCCGCGCACCATCCTCAAAAGCGCGCACAAGCTGCGCCCAGGCCACACCTTGAGCTTGCGTGCCGGCCAGCCCGTGCCCAGCAGCCAGGAATACTGGGATGTCCCCTTTACCCCAACGGCGCGCGGCTCGGACGAAGAATTGGCCCCCCTAGTGATCGCACAGTTACGCGCCGCCGTGAGCTCACATTTAGTCTCAGAAGTGCCACTCGGGGCGTTCCTCTCTGGCGGGGTCGACTCCAGCGCAGTCGTGGCAATGATGGCGCAAATAGCACCCAATTCGCCGGTGAATACCTGCTCCATAGGCTTTAGCGACCCGCGCTACAACGAGACTGAATTCGCCGCCCAGGTCGCCCAGCGTTAT
>CAIPNE010000850.1 GCA_903866355.1 uncultured Gammaproteobacteria bacterium | reverse complement strand
CGATGTCGCAGGGCTATGCGGCACTGACAGACGGACGGTTTGATATTGCCCGTGCGGCCTTCACCAAAGCCGCCCAACTGCGGCCCGCCGCGGAGGATGCCCAACGCGCGCTGGCGACCACCGCGCAACTCGCCAGCGCGGCTAAATTTAGCGCCTACCTCAGCAGTGCCGCCCGCCACGAGAGTGCCGAGCGCTGGGAGGATGCGCTCAGCGCACTCAACGCCGCCATCACCTTGGATCCCGACGTAGAAGGACTTAGCGCGCGCCGCGAGCATGCACGCAGCCGAGCAGCACTCGCACGACGCCTACAGGACGCCTTACAAAACCCCGCACAACTGCGGGTGCCCGCCACGGCCGCCGCCGCCGAACTGACCCTCTTGAATGCTCGCCGCATTCCCACACCCGGCCCGAAACTGCGCGCACAAATTCAGCAACTCCGCGCCGCGCTTAAAAAATCTCGAGAGCCCGTATCAGAATCCGAGCGCTAACGGCCGTGGGACGCCCTAGCGGGAGTGCCTTGGTTATACTGGGGCATATGTTGTCTCTCGCTGCCTATCCACCCCAGCCCGCCAGCCCGGCGGCCGCGCGCGCCGTGCGGCAGCAGGCGCTGCGTGCCCACCGCTTTGGACATCACGGCGCATGACGCAGAATTTACGCCCAGCCGAGCCCACCCTGATCGAGCCCACCAGCTTTCGGCCACCGCGACCCGCCGCGCGTTGGCACTGGCCCGCGCTGCCGTGGACCGCCCTGCTTGCTAGCGCCGTGGTCGGGTTAACGCTGTTCGTGATTGCCTACCTGTCGTTGGCCCGCTCAGTCGCGTTGAGCGGGGAACCCGCGAGCGCCGTGGTGAGCGTGCAAGGACTGTTTGCCCCGCGCATCGGCAGCCACTGGCTACTCATCCCCGGGGCGCACCGCGTACACGCCCAGGCCACGGGCTATAAGCCGTTTGACGCGCAAATCACGGTCACCAGCGACACCTTGCAAGCCCACACCATCCGGTTAACGCCGCTGCCCGGACGGCTGACCATCACCTTAAGCCCTGTCACGCAGGCCAGTGTGTGGGTTGATGGCGAGGTCGCCGGGAAGGCGCCGGGCACGCTAGCAACCATCGAAGCCGGGGCCCGCGAAGTATTGGTTGAGGCCCCGCGTTACTTACCGTTTCTGACGCAACTGCAGGTCCGCGGGCAGGGTCAGGAAGAAACGCTCGCCGTTAAATTGCTGCCCGCGTGGGCTGATTTAACCGTTTCTTCGCAACCCACCGGCGCCCAAGTCTCGGTGGACGGCAAACTCTTGGGCGCCACCCCTCTGAGTGCCGAATTGCTGCACGGCGAGCGCAAACTCACGCTGACCCGGCCTGGCTATAAGCCCTGGTCACGGGTCTTGAAAGTCTTGCCCGGCCGCGCCGTCGACATCGCAGATGTCACTTTGAGCAAAGCCGACGGCTGGTTGGAAATCGTCACCGACCCGCGCGGCGCGGCAGTCACCGTCGATGGGCGTTATCGGGGCGAATCGCCGGTCAAACTACAGGTGGCACCAGACGCGGCGCATCGCGTGACCGCCATGAAAGCAGGCTACGAACCACAAAGTGCCAACACGCAAGTGGCCTCCGATGACACGACCGATGTGACCCTACAACTGGTGCCAGAACTCGCCGTGATCAACCTCATCACGCAACCCGTTGATGCCGAATTAATGCTCGATGGCAAACCTGCCGGCAACGCGACCCAGCGGCTGAATCTGCCGACTTTTGAACACGAAATCGTGGTCAGACGCGCCGGCTATGCCACCTATCGCACGCTGATCACCCCGCGCAAAGGCGTGGATAAACACCTGCGCATCACCCTCAAAACAGCCGCGCAGATGGCTGATGAACTGGCACCGCCACCCAGTGAGCCAGCCCCCAGTTACCCGGCGCCGACCACAAGCGCGCCAGACGCGGGGCAAGCACCTTCGGACAAGCCGCCGCCGTTGAGTGAGGCCGAACAACAGGCCGCGTTGGTGATGGCGCAAACCGTGCCGCCCGCCGCCTTGGAAGCGTTGGCAGCTGGGGATCGGCTGGCGCGCCGCAGTGCGCCGGCGCCGGCCAGTGCCGGGCAATTACGCACCTCACTCGGGCAGACCTTGCTGCGGGTAAACGGCGGGGAGGTGGTGATGCCAGGTCGCCCACCGGTACGCTTGGCGCGCCCGTTTTACCTGGCCACCCGCGAGGTGACCAACGCGCAATATCAACGTTATCTGGCGCACCACTTGGCCGGGGCTGCCGAAGGACAAGAGGCTAACAATGCCCAGTTACCCGTGGTCTTAGTGAGTTGGGAGGCCGCCGCTCAATACTGCAATTGGCTGTCGCGGCTGGACGCCCTGCCGGTGTTCTACCAAATTAAATATGGCCGCGTGCTGGGTATTCACCCTGACGCGATGGGCTATCGTCTGCCTACTGAGGCCGAGTGGGACTGGGCTACGGCACTTTCGCCAGCCGGTAATCCGCAAGAATATCCTTGGGGGACTGGCTTCCCACCGCCGGCGCACAGCGGCAATTTTGCTGACCGGGCGGCTAGCGCCACGCAAAATCAGGTGCTCGACGGTTACGATGATGGCTTCGCCACTGCCGCGCCGGTCGGCAGTTTTCCGCCCAACGCGCAGGGTTTCTACGACTTGGCGGGTAATGTCGCAGAATGGATCCACGATACTTTTGCACCGACCCCCGCCGCAGGCCTCGACCCACTCGGTCCGCCGATGGCGGCCCAACATGTGGTGCGGGGGTCGAGCTGGGCGCAGGCTGATCGCGCAAAGCTGCGGGCGTTGGCACGCAGCGCCGGGGTGGCTGGACGCCCCGATCTAGGCTTTCGTCTGGCCCGGTACGCGCAATGAAAATCCCTACCGCCACGCTTGCACTGCTGCTGGCGCTGGTGCCGGCCGGCGCGCAAACCGCCGCGCCCGAGCCACCGCCCGACAACCCGGAACGCCCGGAGTATCGCGCGCGCAGCCTCCCTAACGACACGTTTAACCCGCGCGAGAAGGTAGCCGAGGATTCCCCCGTCCCCTTCCCGGAAGATATCTGAGCACACGCCGAGCCGCGCGTCGCCGGCCGCCACAACCAGCAAGGGGACAGCATGACGGCCTTCGTCATAGAGGTGAACGACTACGAACTCCGGGCAGCCAAGCTAGGAGAACTGCTGACGACTAGCCCCGGCTATGCGGCGTTGCTCAATGGCCAAATCGCCCTTGGCAATGCCGCGCTAGCGATTGCGCAAAGCCAGCCGCGTGCGATCGAAAACCGCTATTGGCGCGACCTCAACACCGCGCCGATCGAGCATCTGGGTAAACGCGTGCGCCATCACGCGGATTTGGCCTGGTTACAGTTAGAACAGCTGCGCCAACAAATCGGCAATCCTCAGGAAGCCGCTTTTGCCGTGCCGGGGAGCATGAGCCACGCGCAGTTAGCGTTGCTCTCGGGGATTGCTCAAAGCTGTCAGCTGCGCCCGGTCGGCTTGGTCGACAGCGCGGTGGCTGCTGGGGCGGCCGCGCTGGGGCCAGGCGCGTGGACCCATCTCGATTTGCAGCAACATCAGGCGGTGCTGACGCGACTAGACATCACCGACCGGGTCACCCGTCAGGCGGTCGAAGTGCTGCCTGGGTTTGGGGTTAACCGGCTGCGCCAGATCTGCGTGCGGGTCATTGCGGCAGCATTCGTCGCCCAGTGCCGCTTCGACCCCCTCGTGCAGGCCGATACTGAGCAACTGCTCTACACCCAGCTCACCGCCAGTCTCGGCATTCTCAAAACCCAGCCCGAGCTAAACGTGGTGCTCGATTATCGCGGCAAGCACCTCGAAGCGCGGGTGCCGCGCCTCGCCCTGTTGGAAGCGGTGGCACCGCTGCTGCGCACCCTGCGCGAGGCCGTGCCAGCGCACAGCGCACCGGTGGCCAGTCACCGTCTGGCCAGCCAACTGGGCTACGCCGATTTTTTTGCCCAGGTGCCCGTGCTGAGCCCACGCGCGGTGTTTCAGGGGTTAAAACTAACCCAATGGCCAAGTGGTGGCTTGCAGCTACTCACCGATCTGCCGGCCAGCACCGCACCCAGCGTCATGCTGCAAGCGCCCGCCGTAGCGAGCCCAGAGACGCCCACCCATCTGCTAGAACACACTACCGCCCTGCCATTTTCCGCGCACGCTTGGTACTTGCTGCCACGCGGTGACATGGTGCGCAGCGCGCAGGCGGGCGCGCTGGCCAGCGTGTGTCAACGCGGCCAGGTGGTTGAGCTAACGCCCATGCCCGCCAGCCGCGTGCTACTCAACGGGCGCGCCGTGGTGGCCGCAGCCGTGCTCCACGCTGGGGACCAAATTACGGTCGCGGGTGCGGGCGTTATCTTCACCGCAATCCGGGTCATTGGCGCCGATGCCGCTTAAGCGACGTCCTTTTTCGGTGTTTACGCTGTCGTTCTTGGACGTCATGTGTTGCGGCTTTGGCGCCGTGGTGCTGATGTTCATGATCCTCAAACACGAGTCCATCGTGCAGAAGCAGGTGCAGCAGGTCGATTTGTCGGCCGAAGTCAGCGCGCTACAAGCGCAGGTCGCGCAAGTTCAGAATGAAATTCGCGCCGCGCAAGACAACTCCGCGTCCATCGACCAACGCATCGCCACCTTGATCAGTGAATCTGCCAACGCCCGCGCGCTGCTGGCGCAAACCCGCACCTCATCCCAAACGGGACAGGCGCCAGTCATCACCAGCCGCGACATCGAGGCGCTCAAAATGGCGCTTAAAAAACTCGACAGCGAAAAACAGCTCGTGCTCTCACAACTCAACGAACAATCCCGCCAAGTTCGCCAATTTATGGGGCAGGGTAACCGCGAATACCTCACCGGGATCCGTACCGGCGGCAAGCGTGTGCTCATTCTTCTCGACAACTCAGCCAGCATGCTCGATGAGTCCATCGTGAACGTACTGCGCAAGAAAAACATGGACACCGCAACCCAGCAACGTTCCGAGAAGTGGCGCCAAGCACTGGACACCGTGGACTGGATCACCGCCCGCCTGCTGCCGGGCACCGAGTATCAGCTGTATACCTTCAATGCCAACGCCCGGCCGGTGGTGCCGGGCAGCGACGGGCGCTGGCTGGCGGTTGATAACGCGACGCTGTTCAATCAGGCGGTCCAGAGCTTGAAGGCGACGGTCCCCGAGGGCGGCTCTAACCTGACCCGCGCCATGCAGGTGGTGGCCCAGTTGAACCCTCACCCCGACAACGTTTTCTTGATCACCGACGGCCTGCCCACCATGGGCTTGCGCGCGCCATCCGGGCGTAAAGTGTCGGGCGAACGGCGCAACGAATTATTCTCAGAAGCCATCCAACAACTGCCCCAGCCCGCACCGCCCATCAACGTGGTGTTGCTACCGATGGAAGGCGATCCAATGGCCGCGTGGGCGTATTGGTCGGTCGCCATGTACACCCGCGGGGCGTTCCTGACACCGGCCTACGACTGGCCATGAAACTTACCCGGCGCGAACCGCCAGAAATTGGCATCTCTTTTCTCGACACCATCACCTGTGGTGTGGGCGCCATTATTTTGTTGATGACCGTCACGACCACTCGGCCCCACGCCCCAGAGCAGCCCGTTGCAGACCCACGGGCGACCCAGATTAGCCAACTGCAGCGGCAGTTATTTGCCGAGCGCGTGGTGCTGGCAGGCGTCAACGCACAGCAACAGCAGCGCGCTGGCGCACAGGAGCTGTCGGAAGCCGAGCTAAAAAAGATCAAGACTCAGATTGCCACCCTGCTCAGCGCGCAAGCCAACGCGGGGCGAGCTGACCAGACCGCCGCCTTGAACGCCGAGATTTACGGTCAGCTAAAAACCGCGCAACAACAAATTACCGAAGAAATGGCGCGCCTATATGCGCAAAAAAACCGCGCACGACCCAAGGATTTGATAGGCGGCATCCCCATCGACTCCGAGTACATCTGTTTCATCATTGATACCTCCGGGAGCATGTTCAACTACGCTTGGCCGCGTCTTTTGAACGAACTCATCGAAATTTTGAGCGTGTATCCACACGTCAAAGGCCTGCAAGTCATGAATGATCAGGGCACTTACATGTTTCCAGAGCACGCCGGTCAGTGGCTCATAGACTCACCCGATCAGCGCCGCACGGTCATCGACAAACTCACCACTTGGAATGTGTTTAGCAAGTCGAGTCCGGGTGAAGGCATTACCGCCGCGGTCCAACAGTTTTATCGTTCTGACCGAAAAATCAGCCTCTATGTGCTCGGCGACGAATTTACCGGGCCTTCTATCCGCGAGATCGCGGAGGTTGTGCGGCAAAGCAATCGACCCTCCACCACCGGTGTCCCACGCGTGCGCATTCACGCCATCGGCTTCCCCACGCAATTTGCCAATCCACCCAGCATGCAGGCCACCGGCATCCGCTTTGCGGCCCTCATGCGCGAACTGACCCGTCAAAACGGTGGCAGCTTCGTGGGACTTAACTCATTTCGCTGAGCGTACTTAGGCGCCATTAAGACAAGCAGGATTTTTTCCATGAAAAAAGCTTTTCCATTCGATTTCTTCTATGTGTTCATCACGCTGCTGCTGAGCTTCGTCATCGTGCACACCACGTACACCATCGTCGTGCGCCCCAGTGCCGAGGCCGTACTCAGTCACCAGCGCGAAGTGTGGGCCACCGATCCCCTGGCGCGGATGCCGCGCTCGATGATGGTTATCCTGCACGACTTCGAACCCGAAGGCTGCTTTGTGCTGGCAATTTGGGCGGGCTTTATTTTGGGCTGGCGACAATGGCTGGTCTTGCGCGAACAACGCACGCTGGAACACGATTTTGTGGCGCTCAAAGAAGGTGAGGTGGTGTTCCCCGACGATGTGCGGGAATTCTCCCGCCAAATCGAAAAACTCCCCGAAGCCGAACAGCAGCGGTTTCTGCCGCGCGCCATCACCGTGGCCCTAAACCGCTTTGGCGCGACTCGCAGCGTGCAGCACGCGGCGGACGCCGCACGCGAAGAATGCGAATTTCAGGCGTCCCGCCTCGACGCAGAACTCTCGATGATCCGTTTCACCGTCTGGGCCATTCCGGCGGTTGGTTTTGTCGGCACCGTGCGGGGTATTGGCGCCGCGTTACAAGAAGCGCAACGCGCAGCCGCCGGCGATGTCACCGGCGTGACGCAAGGTCTGGGCATTACGTTTAATGCAACACTGGTCGCGCTCTCGCTCACGATTGTGGTGATGTTTTTTTTGCACCAAATCCAACTCTCGCAAGACCGTCTCGTGCTCGATACCAAACGCAAAGTGGATCACACCCTTATTCGGCATCTGCGCGAACGCTAGAGCACCTAGCGCGACCCACCGCAGGCCCCGCGCCAAATAGTTCGCGCAAGACCCGCCCCCGGTTTCGCTGACGGCTTAGGTAACGACGCTGAGAAAATTTTCGTTGAGTTTCCGGTCATGGAAAAAAATCGCGCGGCCTAGTTGGTCGGTGGTCCATGTGATGGGCTGATGGTCGGGGTACCAGGTGTAATCACCACAAAACACTTCGTTACGGTTGCCAGAAGGGTCAAAGAAATAAATGGTCCGTCCGCGCGTAATGCCGTGGCGGGTCGGCCCGATATCCAATGAGATGTCGTGCATGGAAATAAGATCGGCGGCGCGCAACACCTCTTCCCAGGTGCCCAGCAAAAAAGAGGCATGGTGGAAGCGGCCCTTCTCAGGGTGGCGAATAATGGCGATATCGTGCGCCTTATTGGAACAAGTGAGGAAAGCGCCCACCATCAGATCGCCTTCCATGATTTGCTCGGTCAAATCGAACGCCAGCACTTCCCGGAACAGGCGCACCGTGCCGTCCAGATCGTCGCCGTAAATAAGACAGTGATCAAACCGCGACGGCTGCATACCCTTGAGGCCCTCGGGCCACGGATTAGGATTAAGCCGACCTAGCCCATTGCCCTTGCAGTCCTTGCTGGCGTAGAGCTCAAACCAGTGACCCGTGGGGCTATCAAAGCGCACGCGTTCACCGCAATGGCGCAACTCGCCCGCCGGAATGCGCTCTACCTGACAACCAAAAGCGCGCAGCGCCTCCTCGTAGCGTGCCAAGTGATCTTCATTCAAGACCCGAAAACCGAGGTAATCCATCCCGGGCGAATCGGCTTCGCGCAGCACTACCGAGAACCAGTCTTGTTCGTCCCAACCCTTAAAATAAACCCGCCCTTGTTCGTCGCGGTCGGTTTCCTGTAGGCCTAGGCGGTCACGGTAATGAACGATAGCGGCGTCGAGATCGAGCACGCGCAGGCACACATGTCCTGGACGCAAAACGGCTGATAAAGCCATGAGGTTTCTCCTTGTAAAATCGGGGTGAGCCTGCGCCCACCAATTAGGAATGCTCTCGGGCACCCAGCTGCGGCGGCGGCACGTTTGGGCCCACCACCACGCTCAGCGTGAGATTGGTCAACGGAATAACGCAGCACGCAAGGCCAATACCGGCCACTTCATCGGCGGCGCTAATGTGCGCACGGCTCATGCGCCGGCGCAGGTACTCGCCGTGCGTAATCTGGACTTTGCACACCCCACATCCGCCGCCCCGGCAGCCCACCGGAATGTCCTGGCGATTGAGTCGTTCCATGCTGTCGAGCACGCTCTGGTGGGGCTCGCAAAGAAAACGCTCGGCCGTATCGGCCATCAACACTTCAAAACGCATGGCCATCCTCACAGGCGTCGAAACAACGGGCTGCGGGCTACTGAGCGCGAGTTCATCGCCGCAGCGCAATTGCTCGTGCAAATACTGTGTCGCCGCCCCACCCGGCGCACGTTGAGTTCTAGCAGAGTAGGCGAAGACGGCGCAGAGGCAATGGAGAAAGCGCGCGTGGCCGACAGATCGGTCACGCGCACCCCCTATCCCACGTGGTGTTAGCGCCCCACTCGAAGTGGCGCAGCGGCACAATTAAGCGGCGAATTTTCTGCGCCCACTCGGGCGCAAGATTCGCCAGCAGGTGGCGCTTTTCAACCAGTCCAAAGTTGGCGTCGTTGTGGTCTTGCTGACGCGCGCGCTGAATGGTGTAGGGCGCGTAGTAGTACTGGCGTGGGTCAATGAATTGGTCGAAATCTGCGAGCACCACGGCCGTGCGTCGCCGGTCGAACAAATCCATCCCCGGCTCCCACGTCGGCCGGTAATGGAAGTTAGTGGTCATCTGCCTGTCGTGCACGGCTGCTTGGTAGCGCGTGGCGGCCCGGCCTTTACCGATCCTCGCTTCGAGATGATCGAAAGTCAGCCGTCGCGGTTCGATAGGCGCAGTTTTAATCTCGACGGTCATTTTGAATTGATCTCCTCGCTGCACCCGGTTGCAGAGTCGGTTTCGCGTTCATCGCCCCCTACCCACTTGCGCTGTTCAGCATCTACCCGACGGGCTTGCGCCCCGCTCAGCGTCACCGCGCGCTGAGTCCGGCAGAATTCCGCGTAGGCGTGCGGCGGCAAAATCATTGCCAGATACAAACTGGGATCGCCGATGGCGAACTGAAATTCAATGAAGCCACCACGGGTTACACCGGTGACCCGTACGTAACGGGTTTGTTCGTTTACCCGTTGCACCGCTGCGCCACTCATCGCCGCACTAAGTGGCCGTGGAAGTCATCCAGCATGGGCCACCGGTTTTTTTAACGCGAGATAACCGTCGGGGCGACGCAAATCAAAATAGGCGAAGACCGGTTGGGGGTCGGAGTATCCAAGGTTCAACGCACTCACTCCCGATGGCGCACTAGTGCGCTCTGATTCAGGTTACGACGTTAAAAAAACTGGGTCGCGGTTGGTTATCAATGGCAAACGCGGCATGGCCCAATTGGGTGGTATCCCAGGTGAGCGGGAGCAGATCTGGGTAGTGGATATACCCACCAGAAAAGACCTCGTTACGATTGCCCGAGGGGTCATAAAAATAAATAGTGGCGCCGCGCGTGATGCCATGGCGGGTCGGGCCTACCTCGACCGAAATATTGTGTTTTCCCATGATGTCACCTGCGTGATAGACATCGGCGACGGAGTCCAAATGGAATGAAACATGATGGAAGCCGCCCGGCTCATTGCGGAGCACGAAGGCAATATCGTGTGGCTTGTTCGAGCAACACAAAAAAGTAGCGAGTTGCATACCGCTGTCGTTATCGATGAGTTCTTCACCGAGATCAAAGTCTAGGACTTCGGTAAAAAACTGCGTGCTTTCGGCCAATCGGGGGCCGGCCAACAACACGTGATCGAGGCGCGATACCCGCATGCCGCGCACCACGCCCTCATCGGGCAGCACCCCGGGGTTACGGGTAGGGAGGGTGTTGCCGGTGCGTTCCTTCTCGGCATAAAGCTGCATCAGGTGGCCACCGGGTAACTCAAATTGAACCCGGCGACCGCTGTGCGGGTAAGTACCGGCCGGCAGGTGTTCTACCGTCAAACCAGCCTCCTCGACGCGCTGCGTTAGCTGGTTCAGCGTGGCATCGTCGAACACTTTGAAAGCGAAATAATCCAACCCCGGGCTAGCGGCCTCGCGCAGCACCAGACTGTGGTGGTCGTGTTCGTCCCACGCCTTGAAATACACCTGCGCGGTGTCCGCGACCGGCACTTCAATAAGACCGATATAGTCTGCGTAGTGACGTCGCGCCGCCGCCATATCCAACACGCGAAGCGCCACTTCACCAATGCGCAAGACACCTCGAATGGCCACTTCGATTCTCCTGACCGCACGCGGCGGCTAATGTCAGACAAATTTGATGCGAATTGATCCTAGGCTGTGGTACTGCACCACGATGCTATCGCCGGCAACCACATGGACGGCCGCCGTGATGCCGCCGGTAAGAATGAGCGTGCCCGCTGGAATGTCAGCACCCAGCGCCGCGCGCTGATTGGCCAGCATGGCGATGCTTTCCAAGGGATCACCTAAAACTGCCGCCCCCGCGCCCAATTCCGCGACGGTGCCATTGCGCGACAACACCACACCTTCGGTGATGAGGTCGATGTCGTCGGCGGCGCGTAACCGACCACCCAACACATAACCGGCCGCAGAGGTGTTGTCTGCAACGACGCTCGGTAGATCAAACTTGAACGCATCAAAACGCGAGTCGATGATTTCGACCGCTGGCAACACAAAGTCGATCGCCGCCGCGGCCAACGCCGCCGTGCAGCCCGGGCCGCGCAGCGCGTGCTTGGTGACCACGGCGATTTCGGCTTCGATACGCGGATGAATAAACCGCGCCACGGGGACTTCCGCGCCATCGCCATAAGCGGCTTGGTCCGTAATAAAACCGTGCAGGGAATCTGTGAGCCCCATTTGGAGCATTTTGGCCCGCGAGGTCAGTCCCATTTTGAGCCCCGTCACACGCGTGCCGCGCGCCTCCATGCGCGCGCGCAGCGCCGCCTGCACGGCATAGGCGTCGCCGACGGTCATGGCGGGATAGTCGTTGGTGAGAACGGCAATGGTGTGGCGCTCTTGGGCGGCACGGTCCACCCGCTCGGCGAGTGCAGCCACTGTGGCGATATCCAGCGTACGGGCTTCAAACACGGGCGGCTCCTTTGGCTTGTAGTTCAAGCGCGACTTGCTCAATTAGATCTTCTTGTCCGCCCACGGTCCGCAGGCGCCCCATTTCGGCGAGGATGTCACGCGAGGACACCCCATAACGGGCGGCAGCGCGCTGAGCAAACAGCAAAAACGTGGAATACACGCCGGTATATCCGATCAGCAGCGAGTCACGATCAACCCGTATTTGCTGATCCATGATGGGCAGTACGCGGTCCTCTGCCACATCCATGATGGCGTAGAGATCCACGCCCGTTTCAATGCCCATGCGCTGACACACGGCCACGAATACTTCTAGCGGTGTGTTGCCGGCACCGGCGCCCAAACCAGCCGCCGAGCCATCGATGCGCGTCGCCCCAGCAGCCACCGCCGCCAACGAATTGGTGACACCAAGAGAAAGATTATGGTGGCCGTGGAAACCAATTTCGGTGGTGGGTTTTAGCACGCGCCGCAGGGCTGCGATGCGCGCGGTGACATCCTCCGGCAACATGTAACCGGCGGAGTCCGTGCAGTAAATCGTTTGCGCGCCGTAAGACTCCATTAAGAGTCCCTGCGCGGCCAACGCTTCGGCGTCGATCAAATGGGCCATCATGAGAAAACCCACGGTGTCTAACCCCAATTCCAGCCCGGCCTTGATATGTTGTTCAGAGACGTCGGCCTCGGTGCATAGCGTCGCCACGCGCACCGTATGGATGCCACAACCGGCGGCGACTTTTAGGTCTTCTACCGTGCCAATGCCCGGAATGAGTAACACCGAAACCTTGGCCTGTCGCAGCTTCGGCACGATATGACGGAGATATTCTTCGTCAGTGTGCGCGGGGAAACCGTAGTTGATCGACGCACCGCCCAAGCCGTCACCATGGGTGACTTCAATCAAGGGCACGCCGGCGGCATCTAGACCACAAGCGATAGATTCCATCTGCGCCAGCGAAATCTGGTGGCGCTTAGGATGCATGCCATCGCGCAGGCACATGTCGTGAAGTTTAATCCGCACTGGCTTATTCATCACGCCGCCTCATCGGTAATAAACGCGAGCGTTCCCGCCGCCAAGCGTTGGGCAAACATCTCGCCGGTGCGCAGCGCCGCGGCGGTCATGATGTCGAGATTGCCCGCATAGCGCGGCAGATAATCGCCAAGACCTGCCACTTCCAAGAAAGTAGAGACGCGATTCTCCTCGAACACCGGACCCTGCTTTAGCGCATAACCTGGCACGTAGCGTTGCACTTCGCTCACCATCGCCAGAATAGAAGCCCGGATAGCGGCCTCGTCAGGCGTGGTCAGCGTGAGGCAATGCACGGTGTCACGCATCAGCAACGGTGGCTCCGCCGGATTTAGAATAATGATCGCTTTACCGTGAGTGGCACCGCCCACTTGTTCGATGCCGCGAGCGGTCGTGCGCGTGAATTCATCGATGTTTTTGCGCGTTCCCGGGCCGGCCGATTTGCTGGCAACCGTGGCAATAATTTCCGCGTATTTGACGGGCTGCACGCGCGAGACGGCATACACAATGGGGATGGTGGCCTGCCCACCGCAACTCACCATATTGACGTTGGTGACTTGGCGCGCCATGTGTGCTTCGAGGTTGACGGGTGGCACGCAGAACGGGCCGATCGCAGCTGGCGTGAGGTCGATCATGAACACCCCAGCCGCGCGCACTAGTCGGGCGTTTTCGGCGTGTACATAGGCCGAGGTGGCATCAAAGGCGATGCGCACCTCGTCTGCCGCAAAGTGCGGGAGTGCGGCGGCGATGCCCTCGCTGGTCGTTTTAAGGCCCGCCGCGCGGGCGCGTGCCAGTCCTTCCGAAGCCGGGTCTAGGCCCACCATCCAGACGGGGTTGAGCCATTCGCTGCGCAACGCCTTGACCAATAAATCCGTGCCGATGTTGCCGGATCCGATGAGTACACAATTGATTTTCTTCATCGTTACGCTGTCCTTAGACGAAATCTGCCACGAGCCGACCCAGCCCACCCACCGCGAGCTCCATCCGGTCGCCCGGCACAATGGGGATGAGGGGAACCAGCGAGCCCGACAAAATCACGTCGCCCGCTTTCAGGCCCACGCCGTAGGCACCCAGCGTATTGGCCAGCCATGTCACACAGTTCACAGGCGAACCCAGCGCAGCCGCGCCAGCGCCGGTGGCGACCAATTCGCCGTTCTTCCACACCACCATGCCGCAGGTGACGAGATCCACCGTGCGGGGATCCACCAGATGGTCGGAAATCATGAACAAGCCGCACGAGGCGTTGTCGGCCACGGTATCTTGGATTTTAATTTTCCAGTCGCGCACGCGGGAATCGACGATTTCAAAACTCACCGCCACGCCGGCGGTAGCGCGCAGCACATCCACGTTGGTCACCCCCGGGCCTTGCAGGTCAGCTTTCAGCACGAACGCAATTTCACCTTCAGCGCGCGGTGCGATGAGCTCGCGAGAGATGGGAATGGGTTGGCCCGGCGCGCAACGCATGCGGTCGGTGAGAAAGCCGAAGTCGGGTTGGCCGACGTTGAGCATCTCCTGCACCGCACGACTGGTCACGCCAATTTTTTTACCGATGACGCGCTCACCAGCGGCCTCGCGACGGGCCAGCAGGCCGAGGGAAATTTGGTAGG
>CAIPNE010000849.1 GCA_903866355.1 uncultured Gammaproteobacteria bacterium | reverse complement strand
TGGCATTCTGGGGCGGCACTAAAACGACGCCCAGCGCAAAAGCCTTGGCGCCACTTAATCGCCTTGTGGTCGTTGGCACCGCCGCGGGTTTTGGTTGGATCAGAATATTCATCACCGACCCTAAACCGAAACAGCGACTCTGAAAAGGCTGACTGACTGCGGTGGGCGGCCCCCGCAACGCCGTTTATTTTCTTGCGTCGCAACAAAATCTTTTTGTTCCAATACGTTAGAACCCGTTATAGAGTCGATTTCCCCTCCGTCACGATGAAGGAATAACTATGGCCGCAAATCCCTCTGATGTCCGCGCCGCATTTATTCGGCCCACCGCCGAGGAACTTGGTTTCGATCCCGACGTGTTACGAGCGCGCTATTTGGCCGAGCGCGACAAGCGCCTGCGTGCGGATGGCAACGCGCAATATCAAGAAGTCACCGGTGACTTCGAGCGCTTCGTAGAAGACCCCTACATCCAGTCGCGCATCTTGCGCGAACCCATCGCCGCAGAAATCGATGTCGCGATTATTGGCGGTGGCTTTGGCGGCATGCTCGCCGCAGCTCGACTTGAAGCAGCGGGCATCACTAACTTCCGGATTATCGAGCGCGGCGGCGACTTCGGTGGCACTTGGTATTGGAACCGTTATCCCGGGGCACAATGCGATATTGAATCGTACATCTACCTGCCGCTGCTAGAAGAAACCGGTTACATCCCGAAAGAAAAATATTCCTACGCGCCAGAGATCTTCGAGCACGCGCAGCGCATCGGTCGGCATTTTAATCTCTATGAGCGCACGTACTTCCAGACGCTCATTTCGGCATCCAGCTGGGATGAAGATTCTGCGCGCTGGCAAGTGCTCACCGACCGCGGCGACCACTTCAAGGCGCGTTTCGTCGTGATGTGTAGCGGCCCACTCAACCGCCCCAAATTGCCCGCCATTCCCGGCATCGAAAATTTCAAGGGACACACTTTTCATACTAGCCGCTGGGACTACGCCTACACGGGCGGCGACTCCACCGGTAATTTGCACAAACTCCGCGATAAACGCGTAGGCGTGATTGGCACGGGTGCCACCGGCATTCAATGCGTGCCTGCAGTGGGCCGTGACGCTGAACATCTCTATGTTTTTCAGCGCACCCCGTCGGCCATTGATGAACGCGGCAACAAGCCCACAGATGCTGAGTGGGCGAAAAGCCTAACCCCCGGTTGGCAGGCCCGCCGCAACCATAATTTTGCCGCCATCCTCAGCGGCATTCCCCAGGAAGAAGATTTGGTCGCCGACCGTTGGACCGACCTTTTCCGGGCACTGGGTGAGCTATTGAGCGTGTCACCAGACTCCGGCCTCAGCGCCGAAGATGGCGCGTTGCTGGCAGAAATCGCCGACTTTCGCAAAATGAATGGAATTCGGGCGCGGGTCGACGCCTTGGTGCAAAACCCCTCAGCCGCCGCGGCACTCATGCCTTGGTACAAGCAATGGTGCAAACGACCCACCTTCAACGATGAATTCTTACCCACTTTCAACCGCCCTAATGTGACCATGGTGGACACCAACGGCGGCGGCGTTGAGCGAGTAACGGCCACCGGCGTGGTCGTCAATGGGGTGGAATATCCCGTGGACTGCCTAATTTTCGCCACCGGTTTTGAGGTGGGCACCGCCTACACCCGCCGCGCCGGATTTGATGTTCAAGGCCGCGATGGTCTGGCGCTGTCAGACTATTGGGCGAACGGCATGCGGACTTTCCATGGCTTCTTAAGCCACGGCTTTCCCAACTGCTTCCATATGGGCCTCACCCAAACCGGCCTATCTCCCAACCTCACCTACATGTTGAATTGGCAGGCGATCCACATCAGCCACATCGTAGAGCAGGTGTTAGCGCGCGGCGCCAGCGTGGTGGAAGCCACACCACACGCAGAAGCCAGCTGGGTGCACACGGTTGGCCAACCCGGAATGATGTCGGCGTACCTCACCGAGTGCACGCCGGGCTACTACAACGCCGAAGGCAAAGCCGGCCGGGGCGAAGGATTTTTTGAAGGTCACTACCCCAACGGGGCCGTGCAGTTCTTCGATATGCTGACGCAATGGCGGGCACAGGGCGATCTGGAAGGGTTGGAGCTGCGCTAACGGCACGGCGTGTTTTAGACCACCCGCACCGTCCGTGAGGCGGCGCGGGCGGGGCAACGTCACGCACGAAGTCACACGCCTAGCGAGGCGAGGCGCGTGGGTCGCCTAAGCTCGCCGAGGTGTCGGGGCGGACGCGCCAGACCGGTCAGTTTGCCGGCCTCGAGCTCCAGCCGGGCGCGCTGGCCCACGCCG
>CAIPNE010000848.1 GCA_903866355.1 uncultured Gammaproteobacteria bacterium | reverse complement strand
GATTGCGTAGAAGGCGACCCATTGCACACGGCGGCGCAGGCCTTCATGGCGGCGACTTCGCAATATGGCTTTTTGTCGTCCTGCGAAAGCCGCATCGCGCTGCATAACCAAGGGCCGTACAAGTTAGATGACGAGCGCGAGATGATCGTTCGCGACTTCATGGATCTGGCCGAGGGCGACTACCCGTGGCTCGACGACGTGGCCGCTGACATGCCCTATAACAACCTGACCGTGCCGATGGCGGTGCGCGGCTGTCATTTCAATATCATCGACGACTGGGGTTCATTTGAATCGCAGCCTGAGTTCAAATCACACCATATCGTGGGGGTGGGCTTATACACCTCAGACACCCTCTCGGAGGGCTATCTGCCGGTCGGCATGGACAGCCGTGAGGAACTCACCCGCACTTTCGCGAGCCTCGCGCAGAAGTCTAAAGATGCGACCACCCGGCTGTGGAAGCGCATTGCCGGTTGGACCCGCGATCAAATGATCGATGCCGGTGCCATCACTTATTTCAGTATCGTGAAAGATTTGGCCCACGTTGCGGGGTGTTATGAGATGGAAGACTGGATGCTAGTGGACGAGCGTGCGGAACGCTTTCGGCCGCTGCTCAACGATGAGTACAGCAATATGTCGCTGTGGGAGATGTTGGGGCCGCTCAGCAATCCGTGTCAGCGCACCAACGAATACCAGCTGTGCCAGCACGCCGATTTGCCAGCGCGCATGTACTCGCTGATTCCCTATTCCATTCTCAAAGACGGTGACTACACCCTGAGCGTTGGCGATCTGGCGCCGGGAGTCACGCATTTGCCGGCCAAGCAGGACCGCTACCGCACCACGCAAGGGGTGCTGACCTTGGCGCAATACAACGATCTAGCCCGCAATTTCACGCCCGAGGTGTGCGGGGAGAGCAATCGCTGGCTGTGTGAAAGCTGGCTTAAATATCACCACGACACGCCGGCTGCCGCCGCGCTGTATCACGCTGAACAGCGACATTCGCGCCACTTGCAGGGGCGCGGTGCCGGACTGCGCCGCGCGGATATCGAGCAACTGCGTAAGCCATAAAACGGCCGCGCAGCGCGCTGCTGAGGAACCCCGACGTCATGCAAATTGGTTCGTTGATCCGCCGCGCCGCGCGTTATTTCGGTGCCGCCCCCTGTCTCATCGAAGGCACGCGGGTGCTGAGTTTTACCGAATTTGATGCCGCGACCGACCGCTTGGGTAATGCCCTGTTGGCGCGCGGTTTGCAACCGGGTGACCGCGTGGGGGTATTGTTTTCCAACAGCATCGAATGTCTCATCGCCTACTACGCGGTGGCCAAGGCGGGGCTGGTACGCGTAGGCCTCAATACACGCGAAACCCTCGACAACCACCAGTACAAAATAGATGACAGCGGTGCGCGCTTAGTCATCCACGCCGATATCGCCGAGCTCCGCGCCGAGCAGCTCATCGGTGCAACCGAACTGGCGCAGCTCATTGCCCACGGTCCAGCGGGTGCGTGCGCCGTCGACCGCACGCTAGAGGCACCCTACCGTTTGGGTTACACCGGTGGCACCACGGGTAAAGCCAAAGCCGTCACGCTGACGACGCGCGGGGAATTGGCCGAGCTATCGGCCTTCCTGATGGATCTCGTGCCTAACCTCAAACCCGGCGATACCTTCCTCCACGCTGCACCCATTGCCCATGCTTCGGGCGCGTTTTTTCTGCCCTGTCTGGCGCGCGGCGCCACCTCGCTCGTGATGTCCAAATTTGATCCGGGCGAATTTCTAGAACTCGCCGAACGCACGCAAGCCAGCATGACTTTTCTGGTTCCCACGATGCTGGCGATGATTTTGGAACAGCCGACTATCCACACCGCCAACACCGCGTTGCACACCATTAGTTACGGTGCCGCGCCGATCGCGCCAGCGCTGTTAGAGCGCGCCCAAGCCCGTTTTGGGCAGGTCTTTGCACAGTGCTAT
>CAIPNE010000847.1 GCA_903866355.1 uncultured Gammaproteobacteria bacterium | reverse complement strand
GTAGCAGTTTTGCTGGTAGGCCAGATGGTCTTTGGCTTCGTTCCAGCGTTTAGTGGGGTCTTTAGAGACCTGCAACCACATATATCCGCCCGCAATTTCGTGCTGATTAGGATCTTTGCCTTGGTTTTTCACTTCGTCCCAAAAGAGCTTCGCAAACGGGCTGATGGGGCCGGTAGCGATATAGCCATAACCCACCCGCGCAGCACGGCGCACCGCGACGTTGCTAAAGCCTGCAATCCACAGCTTGGGTTCTTTTTGCACCGGGCCGGGATACAACGCGATGTCGTTGTAGGTGTAATGCTTGCCCTTGAAAGTGAAACGCTCGCCGGCAAACAGGCGTTTGATGATTTCAATGCCTTCTTCCATGCGCTGCGCGCGTTCTTTGGGATCGACATTAAAGCCAATAAATTCTTCTATTTTGTAACCGATGCCCAGACCTAATTCCAAACGGCCGTTGGAAATAACATCCAGTGTCGCGGCGTCTTCCGCCACGCGCACCGGATCGTGGAGCGGCAACAACAGCACGCTAGTGCCAATGCGAATGCGCTGGGTGCGCGCGGCGATCGCACACCCAATGGCGAGCATAGACGGGGAGTAACTGTCATCGCAGAAATGGTGCTCGGACAACCACACATCATCGAAACCCAGTTCTTCGGCACGCACGATTTGGTCGATCGTGGCCCGATAAATCTCCACGTTGCTGCGCGGCCATTGGGGTGGATTACGAAAATCGTACCAAAGGCCAAAACTTAAGGGGCGGGTGGTATTCATGGAGAGCGTCCTGTCGTCAATTCAAAGTGTGCGGGGTTTAGGGGTGGTGGGACGTTAGCAGGGGCTGGTGCGCGATGCTAACGAACCCACCTAATCAGCGACCTTCCGTCAACGAGGAAACATCAAACCGACGTTTGATCTGCTGCTTGCTCATGGAGGGGCTGGTCGTGGCTTTGTCGGCTCTGGAAATGGTGGACGTATTGCCCAGCGCGTCGATGGCAAAGGTGGCGGCCCAGAGCGGAACGGAAGTCTCTAGCGCCGTTTCGGGCGTCGTGTTATCGGGTGTCGGCCGGTGATAGACCACGCCAAACATGCGCCAGAGCTCGTCTTTGCGATTAAAGGCGAGTGCTATAGATGAGCCCATCGTCTCGGCATCAAAGAAAAATATCTTGCGGGAATAAGGATGCCCCGACCATTTTGGCCGGCCTTCCACCACATAGCAGCGACGTACCTGCCAGCGGTCTAGCGGCGTGCGGCTCTGCGGCCCGGTAAACGTGGGTAATGGAGAGGCGCTGTCCACCACCGCCAAGACGTCTTTTTCCCCGAGTAATTTCCAGTCAAAATCTAACACCCGACCGGAAAAGCCTTCAAAGTCGTCCATCGTCATGTCGGTGCCCATGTAGGAGTCGGCCCGCTCCTGCGAGGAAAGCCGCCGTACGCGACGCTGCGAAGGCAAATAAGAGTTGACCTGATCCTCCTCCGTCGCCGCCAGCGGACGCTCCACCACGAACTTCGTCCCCTTCACATCGAAGGGTTCCAGAAATTCCACATAATCTTTGTACAGCCGGGTGGTGGCGTCGTCGGCGTCTGCCCGATAGCCGTTGCTCCCCAACCAAGCCAAATGATTGAGGTATACGCGCTGGTAGTTCTGCACCACAAAACGTTCGATATGGCCACCGCCCAGGATGCCTTCGTGCAGCGTGCCGTGACCACCCACGGGCGCGGGTTTGATGTAATTCATGGTGAGCTGGTCGTTACGCCAGCCGAAATACTGCCAGCGATGGATTCGGTTCCACGCCAGCATCAGCCCGGCCTGTTCGGGCGTGCTCGCCGCAATTTGTTGCGCGGAAAACGGCCGACCGGCCGTGAAATTTTCTAGCGAGCCGTCGGCTGCAATTTTCGCGGCGCCGGCAAATTGTTCCGTCGCCAGGGTATAGCTGGCGTGTGGCGCAATTGGCGCGGTCGCTTGGATTGCCATTTTTACCTCAGGAAATTGATATTCCTGCGCATAGCCTGGTGGCAGCAGGCTGGCGATTAACGCGGCGTCCTGCGCACCCAGCGTGCGCCCAGCATCCGGCAGCACCACCGGTCCTGGTGCTGCGATCCACGCCAGTACTTCGTCGGTGGTGATGGCGGCGGCCGGGCCCGCCAACGCTATTAATACGCTGCCCAAGGCGAATTTTTTCACAGC